>JBBQTJ010000127.1:0-9063 GCA_038213315.1 Planctomycetota bacterium | reverse complement strand
GCCGAGCGGCGGCGCGGCCTCTTCCCCGCCGGGCTGGCGCCGTAGGCTGCCGCGCCTCTACGAGGCCCCCATGTCCAATGCCGCCGCTCCGTCACCTGCCGCTGCCAATGATGATGTGATGAAGAAGGTGGTCGCGCTCTGCAAGAGTCGCGGCTTCGTCTATCAAAGCAGCGAAATCTACGGAGGTTTGAAGAGCGCGTACGACTACGGCCCCCTGGGCTGTGAGCTGAAGCGCAACCTGATGTCCGAGTGGTGGCGCGACATGGTCACCTGCCGCGAGAACGTGGTCGGCCTGGACGCCAGCATCATCATGCGCCCCGAGGTGTGGCGCGCCTCGGGTCACGCCGCCGGCTTTGCCGATCCCCTGGTCGACTGCCAGGTCTCGCAGGAGCGCTTCCGCGCTGACAAGGCGCCTCGCCCCGCGGCGCCCGGTCCGTTGCCCATCACCTGCGCCGACAAGGGCGTGGCCAAGACCTATGCCGAGATCATCGAGAAGAAGTTCGGCGTGGTGCTGGAGCGTGACGGCAATGTACTGAACGGCCTGGTGGCGAGCAGTGCCACCGAGTTCGGTTACGTGCCCAAAGGCGCCAGCGCCCCGACGCAGACCTGGGCTTGGCGCGGCTACGTCAGCCCGCTGATCGGCTCGCCCTTTCTGACCGCCGAAAAATCTTTCAATTTGATGTTCCGCACCGCGCTGGGCGCAGTGGATCCGATGCAGGAGGTGGCCGAGGTCACCGCCGCCCTGACCGGCGGCAGCGAGGATCTGCCCACGGCGATCCGCGCGAAGTTCGGCAAGGATGCCGCCGAGGGCACAGTGCTGGGCAAGGCCATCGCCGTTGGCGATCGGGCCAAGATGCTGCGCGCGGTGGCCGAGCACGTCACCAGCAGCGCCATGGTCTACATGCGCCCCGAGACCGCCCAGGCGATGTTCGTGCAGTTCCGCAATGTGCAGCAGTCGATGGCGGCCAAGATCCCCTTCGGCATTGCTCAGATGGGCAAGTCGTTCCGTAACGAGATCACCGTCGAGCATTTCATCTTCCGCTCCTGCGAGTTCGAGCAGATGGAGATGGAGTTCTTCTGCGAGCCCGGCACGCAGTTGCAGTGGATGGAGTACTGGAAGGACCAGCGCATGTCCTGGTGGACGCGCTACGCCAACGACCCGACCAAGTTCCGCTTCCGCACCCACGAGAAGGACGAGTTGGCCCACTACGCCGACGGCTGCTACGACGTCGAGTACCTGTATCCCTGGGGTTGGGGCGAGCTCGAAGGCATCGCCAGCCGCACCGACCACGACCTGCACGCGCATCAAGAGGCCTCGGGGCAGAGCCTGGAATACGT
This sequence comes from Planctomycetota bacterium, assembly GCA_038213315.1. Taxonomy (GTDB): domain Bacteria; phylum Planctomycetota; class UBA11346; order UBA11346; family UBA11346; genus JBBQTJ01. Next base: position 7,725 of record JBBQTJ010000127.1, on the reverse strand, counting down.
CGACCAGGAAAAGGAAGATCCCAAGACCGGCAAGAAGCCCTGGAAGTACCTGCCCTACGTCATCGAGCCCGCCGCCGGCGCGACCCGCGCGGTGCTGTGCTTCCTGCTCGACGCCTACTGCGAAGAGGAACGCACCACGGCGACCGGTGAGAAGGAACTGCGCACGCTCTTGAAGCTGCATCCGCGTCTGGCCCCCATCAAGTGCGCGGTGCTGCCCCTGGTGAAGAAGGACGGCATGCCCGAGAAGGCTCGCGAGATCATTGATGCCATGCTGAAGGCCGGGATCACTGCCAAATACGACGAGAAGGGCAGTGTCGGCAAGCGCTACGCCAAGCATGACGAGATCGGCACCCCCTGGTGCGCCACCGTCGACGGCCAGACCCTGACCGACGGCACCGTGACGGTGCGCGACCGCGACACCACCGTGCAGGTGCGCGTGGCGATCAGCGATCTGGTGGCGACGATCAAGGCGAAGCTGGAGAATTTCGAGCGTTGAGAGCCTGTGAAGAACCCCCTTCGGTCGGCGCCGACAGGCCTCGTTGGCGTCCGCGGCGTCGGACTCCGCTCGCGATACCTCCAGTATCGCTTCGCTTCGTCCTCCTTGCGTCCATCCAACGATCCCTGCCGGCGCCTCGGTCAGGGGATTCTTCACAGGCTCTGATCACACCGCGGCAGCGGGAGGCGGCTGACGAGGGGCAGCCGCCATCGCCCCCTTGCACCCGCCCCCGCCAGGGCGGACGCTCGTGGCCATGGCCAGCACTGCATCCTCGTCCATTGCCGCTGCGTGCGGCGTGCTTGTCGGCCGCGGGTCGGCGGGCGAATTCAGGCATGTCGCCACGGCGTGGTCGTTATCGCCCGGTGAATGGGTCACCGCGTGGCAGACGCCGGAGAGCGAAGACGAGGAAGCTCCGCCAGACCTGGAGTTGATCGTCGCCGCCACCGGCGCGAGCGGGCCGATCAGTGGCTGGGAATGCGACAACGGCATCGCCGGCTTTACTGCGGTGGCGGCGCCGGCGTGTCTGACGGCGCGGACGGAAGACGCCGCCCTGCACAAGCAGGAGGCCCTCAGCGCCGTGGGTTTCCCCGCGTTGATCGATCATCCCGCCTTTCTGCTGCACCGCGGCTCGCTGGATGCCGGGCGCTATTACCCGTATCTGTGCCCGTGGGAGTTGCGCGGCCATCTGGCGTTGTTCACGGCGCGCGAAGGCTTCCTGGCTGGGCAGTGCTTCCCCGGCATGGTCGGTGGCCCGGTGTTGGATGCCCAGGGCCACGTGGTCGGCGTCCTGGCCGAGGCCGTGCCAGCCGCGCCGGCACATCCGCCGTTGGCGCGGTTTCTTCGACTGAGTTGATTGGCTGGGTTATGGTGGTTGGGGTATGGGTTATGGCCCGCACTGCGAGAGCGGTGCTCTCCACCATACCTCATATCCCATTCACCATAACCGGCGCGCTCCGCGCGGCCTAGAGCCCGTGGCAATATCCGCGTAGGGCGGGCCACAGGGCGGCGTAGCGGGCGCGCACTGGCGCGTAGGCTTTCACGGCCTTGGCGTTGGGGGTGAAGGTCTGCTCAATCGGACCAGGGGCGCAGGCCTTGGCGGCGCTGACGCCGCAGGCGCCGATCAGGGCCAGACGGGCGGCGCCCAAGGCGGGGCCGGCGTCGGCGCCAGTACGCAGGACGATGCGGACGTTGCCAATGTCGGCCAGCATCTGCATCCACACTGCGCTGCGCGTACCGCCGCCGGTGACGGTGGCTTCTTTCACCGTGGTGCCATTGGCGCGGATCAGCGTCAGGCTGTCGGCCAGGCCGCAGCAGATGCCTTCCAGCACGGCCCGGGTCACGTGGGCGCGGGTGTGCATGCGCGTCAGGCCGACCATGGCGCCGCGCGCCTGGGCGTCGCACAGGGGGGTGCGCTCGCCGGTCAGATACGGCAGCACGGTCAGGCCCTCGGCGCCAATCGGCGCGGTGCCAGCTTCGCTGCACAGTGCGCCGAAGTCCACGCCGGGGCAAAAGGTGTCGCGGTACCACTGCAAGGTGCCGGCGGCAGACAGCATCACGCCCATCTGGTGCCAGGTGCCCGGCAGGGCATGGCAGAAGGTGTGGAGGCGGCCGTCCTTTTCAGGCGCATAGCCGGCGGTGGTGGTGAACACCACGCCGCTGGTACCGATGGCGATGGTGGTCTGGCCGGGCTTGGTGCTGCCCGCGCCCACGGCGCCCGCGGCCTGATCGCCGCCGCCGCCGATGACTGGCAGACCCGCGGAAATACCCAGCTCGGTCGCTGCCGCCGCGGTGACGTGGCCAGAAATCTCGCTGCCTTCGATCAAACGGCCGAGGTTGGCCTCGGTGATGCCGCAGGCTTTCAGCATGACCTTGGACCAGCACCGTTTGGCCACGTCCATCAGCAGCATGCCGGCGCCGTCACTCATCTCGGCGACGAACTCGCCGGTCAGCTTCCAGCGCAGGTAGTCCTTTGGCAGCAGGATCTTATCGACCTGCTTCCAAATTTTTGGCTCATGCTTGGCGACCCACAGCAGCTTGGGGGCAGTGAAGCCGACCAGGGCGCGGTTGCCGGTTTCGCGGATCAGGCCCTTCACGCGCTTGTGCAGTTCGTCGCATTCGGCCTGACAGCGGCCGTCATTCCACAAGATCGCGGGACGCAGCACGCGTCCGGCCTTGTCCAGCAGCGTGGCGCCATGCATCTGTCCGGATAGGCCGATGCCTTCGATCGCTGCGCCAGGGGCCTTGGCCAGGCAGGCCCGCACGCTCTCGACCAGACCGCGCCACCAGTGGGCGGGGTCCTGTTCGCTCCACTGCGGCTTGGGCGAAGAGAGGGGATATTCCGCAGTGGCGGCGGCGAGGATGGTGCCGGCACGATCGACCAGGATGGTCTTGCAGCCAGAGGTGCCGAGGTCGATGCCAAGAACGGGCATGGGTTTCCTAGTTAAGAGTTTGGAGTTATGAGTTTCGAGTCACGAGCTTCGAGGCTATCCCTCGACACTCGAAACCAGAAACTCAAAACTACGCCTTCTTTTTACGGATGACCGCGGTCACTTCGACCGGCGGGGTGGCGGCGCCTTCCTTCCACAAGCCGGTGCGGGTTTCGCGCAGGCCAGTGCCGCGGGTGGGCTTGAACTTGGCCTTCTTACCCTTGGCCGTCACCTCGTTGAAACGGTCGATCAGTCCCGACTTCAAGTCGCGGTAGCGCTGGCAGCACTCTTCGATGACCTTGTAGGCGACCAGGCGGTCTTCCCAGCCATAGGTGTCGCTCTTCTTGCCTTCAAGATCCTTGTAGATGTTGAAGAAGTAGTCGACCTCGGCCAGGTAGTGGCTGGGCAGGTGCTGCAGTCCGTGCACATCGCGCATGCGTGGATCATTGGTCGGTACTGCCAGGATCTTGTGGTCCAGGCCGTGGTCGTCGCGCATCACCAGCACGCCCAGGGGTCGGACCTCGATCAGGCAGCCGGTGAAGGCCTCGTGCTCGACCATCACCACCACGTCGAGGGGATCGGCATCCTCGGAATGCGTCTGAGGGATGAAGCCATAAGCACCGGGGTAGTGGACCGGGCTGTACAGGGTCCGGTCGAGCCGGAAGACGTTCAGTTCTTTGTCGTACTCGTACTTATTGGATGAACCCTTGGGGATCTCGATCACCGCATTGATGATTTGCGGGACGTCGCTGCCGGTGGGCAGTTCCAGAAAGTTGGTCATAGCTGCGCATAGTGACGGTGGCCGGCGCGAGTCCAGCGGGGCATGCGACGGTGTGTCGATGAGCCGGACGCATGCCGCTGCCGGCTGGACATGGAAGCCCTTCCCTTGAGAAAAACGTGCCACAATCTGCCCCCCCACTCACGGAGCGCCCATGGCCTTCACCAAGTACTTCGACGCCATCCCCACCATCAAGTACGAAGGTGCCGATTCCGACAATCCGTTCGCCTTCAAATGGTACAACCCGAAGGAGAAGATCCTTGGCAAGTCGATGAAGGATTGGATGCGCAACGCGGTGTGCTACTGGCATACCTTCCGTGGTAACGCCCTCGACATTTTTGGCCCCGGCACCATCTGCCGCCCCTGGGAAGACGGCACCAACAGCGTCGACATGGCGCTGCGTCGCACCGAAGTGGTCTTCGATTTCATCACCAAGCTGGGTGCTGATTTCTACTGCTTCCATGACCGCGACGTAGCCCCCGAGGGCGCCAGCGTGGCCGAGACCAACCAGAACCTATGGACCGTCGCCGAGCGCTTGAAGGAGCTGCAAGCCGCCACCGGCGTGAAGCTGCTGTGGGGCACGGCCAACATGTTCAGCCACCCGCGCTTCAGCCAGGGTGCGGCCAGCACGCCCAATGCCGACGTGTTCGCGTACTGCGCCAACTCGGTCAAAGAGGCGATCGATGTCACCAAGTTCCTGGCCGGCGAGAACTACGTCTTCTGGGGCGGCCGCGAAGGCTACAACAGCCTGCTCAATACCGACCTCGGCCGCGAGCAGGACCACATTGCCCAGTTTTTCCACATGGCCGTCGATTACGCCAAGCAGGCCAAGTTCAAAGGCCAATTCCTGATCGAGCCCAAGGCCTGCGAGCCGACCAAGCACCAGTACGACTTCGATAGCGCCACGGTGCTCGGCTTCCTGCGCAAGTACGGCCTGGACCAGTTCTTCAAGCTTAACGTAGAGCAGAATCACGCGACCCTCGCCGGTCATGACTTCTGCCACGAGCTGGCCGTCTGCACCGCCGACAACGCCCTCGGCTCGATCGACTCGAACCGCGGCGACGTAATGAACGGCTGGGACACCGACCAGTTCCCCAATGACTACCGTGAATGCGCCCAGGCGTGGACCATCATTCTCGACCAGAAGGATGGCATGGGTAGCGGCGGTCTGAACTACGACGCCAAGGTACGGCGCGACAGCTACGACGTCGAAGACATGTTCTATGCCCACATCTGCGGCATCGATACCTGGGCCCGTGGCCTGCGCATCGCCGCCAAGATCATCAAGGACGGCAAGCTGGCCAAGTTCAAGGCCACACGCTACAGCAGCTACGACAGCGGCGTCGGCAAGCAGATCGAAGCCGGCAAGATGGACTTCCTGTCCCTGCAGAAGTACATCCTGAAGAAGGGCGAGGTGCAGCCCAATCCCTCAGCCCGTCAGGAATACCTCGAGAACCTGTTCAACGGCTATTGCTGAGGAGTGCCCCCTTGGGCGAGTAATGGCCCCGAATGGCGGCTGGCGGTATCGCCAGCCGCTGTGTGGTTGCTCAGGGGCTTCGCCCCTACGGCCTTGCGGCCTACCCCCCGGGCTTTGTCGCGGCGGGGCCCCGGCCTGAGCTGTTACGCCGTCTTTTGGCCACCTAGGCCCGTTCCGTGTTCCTATCCATACCGTAAGTGACGGTAGCCTTCGTTTTGGGAGATTTCCCATGGAACGGGCGGCCTGCTACGCACCTTGCGCAGCAGCCACCCCTCGTACGAGGTTCCCCATGCGCCTATTTCTTCTGCCCGCCCTCGTTCTGTCCCTCCCACTGGCTGCTGCCGACCTGCCAGCTCCGCCCAAGGTGCCGGTGGCAGCAGCCACGGCTGCGGCGGCCGGGACCTTTGATGCCCAGAAAGAGGCCCTCGGCCTCAAGGACGTGGTCGCCAAGGTGAAGGCGCAGATGGTGTCGGCCCTGGCCAGCAATGATCCAGCGGCGCTGAAGGCGGCAATCGCCGCGGGTGATGGACTGAATACCGAAGTGAATGCCTACAATGACAAGGCGGTGGCCGCCGGCATCGACGACGAGACCATCGGCAAGGCCTTGGAGCGGGTGGAGGCGCCGGAAGTCCGCAAGCTGTCCCGCGAGTTGAAACTGAAGCTGATGGACCTGGCGGCGGCGGCCCCGGCGGCAGTTCCGGCCCCGGCACCCTTGCCGGCGGCCACTCCGGCAGCCACCAAGTAGCCAGATCAGGTCTTGGCGTTGGCCCGATAGACGTGGGCCAAGACCTCGGCCAGGGCGCGATACAGCGTCGGTGGGATCTCCACATCGGTCTCCAACACGCCCAGAAGCCGCACCAGATCGGCATCCTCGTGCAGGGGAATGCCGTGGGCACGGGCCAGCTCCATGATTTTTTCTGCGATCAGGCCAGAGCCCTTGGCGGTGATCTTGGGCGCATGGTCATCGCCCTGGCGATAGCGCATGGCCACGGCCCGCCGCTGCAACTGCTCGGCGGTGGGCTCGCCGCTCATGGGGTTTGAGCCAGACGGGTGTCGTCCGCTTCGGCCACGCGAACCGCGGCCTGCAGGCCGAGGGTGTGGAGGGCCGTCATCAGGTCGGGCAGCATGGCCGCCAAGGATGCGGTGCCCTGGCTGGTGGCCACCAGGGTGATGGCGATGGGCCCGCCGGTCATGCCTGACAGGCGCACGCTGACCGGACCCAGACGCGATAGTTCCGTGTCGACCCGCACCCAAGTGGCAGACTGACCATTGGCCGCGGCCCGGCTGGTAACTGCCAAGCGCGCGGGGGTGGGCAGGCCCTGACTGGTCAACGGCAAGGGCACCACCTGATCATAATCGGCCAGTTCCTTGGGCTTGAAGATCTGTCCGGCAAGGGTGTCGCGGGCGGCCTCGACCGCCGCAGCGGGCGGCTCTAGGCGCAGCGCGAGAGGTTGGCCGGCATCGGGCGTGACGGTGCGCTCGGGGTCCGCGCTGCGGGCGATAGCTGCTGGCAAGGACCGGTGCAAGGAGGCCAGCTCCTCGTCGACGGGGCTGAGCGGGGCCAGGGCGAGAGGCCGGGGTCCGTCGCTGTCAGCCATGGTGGGCATGCTGCCCAGGGCGAGGCCGGCAGGCCGCACGCCCACCATCAGCAAGGCGCGATGCACCGCCAGCGCGCCATCTGTGGTCGCGTCGGGCAGGGTGGCCGCGAGCGTCGCCAAAGTGGCGGGCGGTGACGCCGTGGTGCGGTTGGCTACTGTGGCTGGCACGGTGATGGATTGAGCTGCGGGCGGTGCTGACACCGCGGATCCGGGTGGCCTGGCGGGTGGGGCCACAGACGTGGCGGATGCCGGGCGCGTCGCTGCGGGTGGCAGCTGGACCACTCCGGGGGGTGGTGCTGGTATTGAGGACCCTGCGGTGGGAGCCGAGCTCATGAGCGCCTTGGCGAGAGCTGGCGCCGTGGGCGCAGCATCGCGGCTGGTCGGGATCGGCGGCGCAGGCGTCACCACCGTTGGAGATGCGAGTTGCCCCTGGGCCAAAGGCACTCGCGCCAGCGCCGCCAGCGGTGCCGATGGCGAGGGGGCCCCCAGCGGCGTGGACGCCGGAGGTGTGCCCGCGCGGGTGGTTGGCGTGCCTGCCGGAGCAGTGAGCTGCGCCTGTCCCGCTGGCGGTGTCGCCGCGGTACCTGCGGGCTTTGGCATCGCCGGCGGCGCCGTATAGGTCGCGGTGTAGGCGGTGGCGATATACGCGGTAATGACGTGCGGATTCGCCGCTACCACCGAGCCTGACCGTGGCAGGGCGGCAGGTGCAGGTTGGTCGCTGCCTGGGACGCGTGGCGAGGACACTCCAGGGCTGGCTGCCACCACCACGGCAGCAGCGGGCATCGGGGCGGCGCCGCTGGTCGGTGCCGGAGGCGCAGCAGCGAAGGGTGCCAGGGTGGCCACCGGACGCGATGAACGGGGATCAGGGGTCGCTGCCGGGCCAAGATGGTCGTGGCCAGTGGGCGGTGCGCTCGCCCGGCTCGCCGCTGCGTCTGCCGAAGGCGGTGCGG
>JBBQTJ010000126.1:0-9218 GCA_038213315.1 Planctomycetota bacterium | reverse complement strand
GCGGATGGCAGCAGCGTGTTCGTGTGTTCCGACGTCAGCGGCGTGGCCAATGCCTACCGTATCGATGCGGCCAACCCCGGCATCCTGGTGCCGATCACCAACACCATCGGCGGCATCATCGCCTGCGTGCCCAGCCCAGATGGCAAGGAACTGGCGATCATCGATCAGGACCATCGCGGACCATTCCTGGCCCGCCTGGCCAATGATCCGTCGACCTTCCCTACCACGCTCCCCACGCTCACCACGCCCTGGCCCGCGCCCGTGGCCAAGCAGTTGCCCGGACCACGGGCCGACCGCGCACCGGCCACCGCCGCACGGCCGCAGCCCTTGCCCGCGACTGCCGCCACGCCCCCGGTGGCCACGCCCTATCACGGCGTGCCACGCATCCGTCCGCTGTTCTGGACCCCGACCACCCAAGTCACGCCCACCGGCGGCACCGGCGTCGCCGGCCTGGCCACGGATCCCCTGCTGACCCATGTCCTCAGCGCCGGCATCGGCGTCGGCAACTATGACCAGAGCTTGGTCTGGCATGCCGCCTACGTGAACTCCACCTGGTGGCTCGAAGGCGCCGCGGTGGGCTGGCGCAGCGAAGATAACTACGACGATTTCGTGCGCGGTACCAACGGCGGCATCTATAATTACACCGAGACCGTCACCAGCGGCGAACTACGTGTCGGCAAGGGCATGTCCGGCTTCGAACGCCGCTGGGTGAGCTACCTGGCCCTGGGACTGGCCGACCATGCGCCCACTGACGACACCGCCGCCGCCTTGCAAGGCGTCACGACCACGTCCTTACCGGCTTTTGACGGCACCGAGAACTACACCGAGGCGATCATCGCCTACACCGACACCTTGCTGTTCCCCACCAGCTACACCTGGGAAGACGGCAGCGACCTGGCCTTATCCTGGCGCCACCGTTTTGGCGACGATTGGCAAGGCGACCGCCTCACCGCCCAGGGCCAGTACGTCTGGACGCTGTGGAAAGCCCAGAGTCATCAACTGGTGCTGGGAGGCATCGCCGGCACCAGTGCCGGCGATCGCTGGCTGCAAGGCGAGTTCGCCGTCGGCGGCGGCACCGGCATGGGGCTGCCCCGCGGCTACCCGCTGACCCAGGCCACGGGCGACTACGCCTTGGCCGGCAGCATCGCCTATCGCCTGCCCATCTGGCGGCCCTATGCCGGTTGGAGCAGTTCGCCCTTCAGCTTCCGCCAATTGGTCGTCGAGGGCTTTGCTGATGCCGGGCAAGTCAGCAATGATCGCATTGGCGACCACAATGCCGACTGGTACCGCTCGGTCGGCGTCGGGTTGTTTGCTAACCTTGATATCTGGACCTTGAACATGAACCCTGGTCTGGTCTGGGCACAGCAACTTGATGGTACGAAAGATTCCTCTCTTGGCCTCGCCTTGCAGATGGGTTGGTGATAGTTTAAGTCGCACCGGCAACCTTCACATTAGTCACCCTGATGATCAGGCCCGAGCGTGACCATCCAGGCGCACGGTGTCGCCCACCACCCGATCACGGGTGAGCGCGATGGTCGTACCATCCAACTGCCATAACCGCGCCGCGCCGCTGGTGGTATCCGACGCCAGCAGACCGGCCGGCAGATCGGTCACGTCGACTTCTAGTTCACCTAGCGGTGCGGCCGGCAGTTCGACTTGGTGCCAGGTGGCGACGGCAAACAGATCGGTCAACAGCGCATCCGCCGACGTGCGGTCGTTTCGTGCCAAGGTGTCAAAACCTTCGACGGCCGCCCGACTGGCCAAGGTGCCCATGCGCCGCAGGTGACCAAGCATTTCCCGCTCGGCGCAGACGCCGGCCTCGGCCGCCAGCAGATCCTGATACCGGGCCAGCCACTCGGGCGCCGTCAGGGCCTGGACCAACGATGGCGGATCGGTGCGAAAGACGTGGGCGCGCATGACCGGCACCATGCCAACGAGCGCGCGCCGGGGAAGCGTCGGTGGTGCTCAGGCCGGGACGACCGCGGTCCACTCGCGATACCAGGCGACAAAACGCTCCAGGCCACTGGCCAGCGGAGTCGCGGGCCGGAAGCCCACATCACGTTCCAGATCGGTGGTGTCGGCGGCCGTGCTCAGCACATCGCCGGGCTGCATCGGCTTGAACTCCAGGATCGGCTCACGACCACAGGCCCGCCCCAGGACGGCGATGAACTCCATGAGTTCGACCGGGCTGCTATTGCCGAGGTTGTAGATGCGATAAGGCGCGGGACTGCTGCCCGGATCGGGATTCGCCGCATTCCAGGCCGGATCGGGCGCGGGGATACGGTCCGTCACCCGCACCACTCCTTCGACGATGTCATCGATCCAGGTGAAGTCCCGGCGCAAGCGTCCATGGTTGAACACCGGAATCGGCTGCCCGGCCAGGATCTTCTGGGTGAAGGTCCAATAGGCCATGTCCGGTCGCCCCCAGGGGCCGTACACCGTGAAGAAACGAAGGCCGGTGACCGGCAGCCTGAACAAATGACTGTAGCTGTGCGCCATCAGCTCGTTGGCCTTCTTGGTCGCGGCGTACAGGCTGACGGGGTGGTCGACGTTGTGATGGACGCTGTACGGCTGGGCCGCATGCAGGCCGTACACCGAGCTGGAGCTGGCAAAGGCGAGGTGCTCAACTTGCTGGCGACGGCAGCCCTCCAGCACGTTCACAAAGCCCACTAGGTTCGACTGGGCGTAGGCCTCGGGATGGTCAAGGCTGTAGCGCACCCCCGCCTGCGCCGCGAGATGCACCACGCGGTTGAAGCGCGTCCCGGCAAACAGCGCCGCCATTGCTGCCGTGTCCGCCAGGTCCGCATGCACGAACCGGAAACCAGGCTGCGCGCCCAATCGCGCCAAGCGGGCCTGCTTCAGCCGTGGATCGTAGTAGTCGTTGAGGTTGTCGAGCCCGACCACCTCTTCGCCGCGCGCGAGCAGCCGCTCGGCCACGTGCATACCAATGAAGCCGGCGGCGCCGGTGACGAGAATGGCCATGGGCCTGAATGTAGAACCGAGCCCACGGTGGGAATGGCCTGAATCGGCGCGGACGAACACGACCGCGCCGCTTGGCGCAGCCTACGCTTCCTTCGGCAATGTCGCCCGCACGGCGTTCATCTCGGTCTGCTGGTCTTCCATCAGACGCTCCATGGCATGCTTGGTCTTCAGCACGCCTTCGCGGCTTTCCACCAGCAATAGGCGCAGTTCCTGGTACTGGGCCTTCCAGGCGGATTCGGCCTCATCGTGGCGGCGGCGGTCGCGCTCCACGCTGGCCTCCAGGTCTTTGACCCGGCCGAGCAGCGCGCGGCGTTCGGCATCGGCAGCGCGCAGGTGGTTGAGGTCGGTCTTGAGACTGTTGGCAGCGCGGTCGGCATCGGCGAGACGGGCGTTGAGGCCCTTCTCCGCTTCGGCCCGCACCGCTAGGCGGCGATCCAGCTCCTGAGCCTTGTCCTGGGCAGCCTTGAGCTGGGTGGCGGCCAGATCGAGCTGACGCTGGTAATCCTCGGCCCGGGCGCCGACCTCGGTCAGGCGGCGGGTGAGATTGCCTTCGGTGACCTTGCGCTCGTCGTGGGCGGCGGCCAGGCGCTCCTTGGCTTCTTTCTCGAAGCGCTCGTTCTCGGCGATGAGCCGCGCATTGACCACCTTGAGTTCGCCCAGCTGCCGGCTGGTCTCGGTGATGCGCACGGTGAGCTGGCTGTTGGTCTCTTCCAGCCGGCGGGCCAGTTCAGCGCGCTCGGTGGAGACGCGGTCGAGGCTGGCGCGCAGGCGATCGCGCTCAAGCGCGTGCTCGTTGCCCTGTTTGCGCGCCGTATCCCGGTCAGCGATCAAGGTGGTTTCCATCTCCTGCCAGGCAGCCTTCTGGGCTTCAGACTGGCGATGCTGGGATTGCAGCTTACCCAGCTGATCACGGACTTGGACCAGTTCACCGGCCAGGGTGGTGTCGCGGGCCTGGGAGGCGGCCAGCTGCTCTTTGATGTGGTTGGATTCCAGGCGCAGCGCGCTGAGGTCAGCCTCGCCGTGCACCACGGCTTCGCGGGCTTTGGCGGCCTCTGCCTTGATGGCCGTCAGGCCCTGGGCGGCACTGGCGGCTTCGGTGGCGATCTTGGCCAGATCCGCGCGGGCCTGGCGCTCGCCGGCAGCGGCGGCGGCCAACTGTTGTTCCAACTCGCCAGTGCGGCGCTCGCCCACGCCCGTGGCCTTGCGCGCCTCATCCAAGCGCTGCCGGGCCTCGGTCGAATCACGACGCAGGGTCGCAAGTTCCTCGGCTAGGCGCAGACGCTCGGCCTCACTACGGGCATGCTCGGCGCGCAGACGATCGGTCTCAGCCAGGGCCTGGGCCGTCTTGGCCTGCCCTTCAACGACGCGGGCATCCGCGCTCTTTTGGGCCGTCGCAGCGGCCTCGGCCGACGCCCGGGCGGCATCACGTTCGCGCTGAATGGCGGCCAGCTCATCATTGCGCTTGGCCAAATCCTGATCGGTGCTGCGGCGGGCGTCCTGCGCCTGATCAGCCCGGCTGCGCAGGGCGGCCAGATCGCGCTCCAGGGCAGCGGCGCGCTCCTTCAGTGGCCGCAGGGCTTCGGCTTCCGCCCTGGCCGAGGTCAGATCCTTACGCAGCGCTTCCAGGTCGCCCTGACTGCGCGTGGCCTGGCCGCTCTGGACCTCCGCCAAGGTGGTGCGCAAACGACCGACCTCGGCGGCGGCCGTTTCAGCAGCCGTTAATTTTGCCGACAGGGTCTCGACCCGCTCGTCCGCCTGGCGCTGGGCCGCTTCGGCCTTGGTGCGCGCGGTCTCGGCCGCGGTGCAACGCTGGGTCAGGATCGGCACCTGGGCGGCGGCCGCCTCCAACTGGGGCAGACGGGCAACGCGGGTTTCGGCGTCTTGCAGACGGCCCTGCAAGATCCGGCCCTCGGCCTGGAGGCGCGCCTGGGCCTCACGGGTGGCCAGTCGCTCTTGCTCCAAAGCCTGCCGGGCGGTGGCCAGTTCGGCGGTCAGCCGGGCAATCTCGGCGGCCGGGCCGGCGACATCACCCTGGGCCTTGGCCAGCGAACTGCCGGCACTGTTGGCGCGGGCAGTCATGACCTTGGCCCAAGCCACCACGGCCTGCTCGGCGGCACCCATCATGCCTTCGATGCCGGGATGCTGCAGGCTATCGCGCAACACGCCGAGGGTGATCTCAAGATCGTCATCGACCTGGGCCCCGTCGGCCTCGACCAGGCGCAGGATCTCAGCCGCCAAGCTGCGGGCCTCTGCCCAATCGCCCTGGCGCATGTCGCTTTCCCGCGCCACTTCTTCACGGGCCTCAGCCAGCTCTCGCTGCCAACGTTGGCTTTCCTCGCGCTGCTCCTCTTGCAGCTGCTGGGACTGCTGGGTGATGGCGGCCAGCTCGACCTCCTTCGCCTTCAGTTCGGCGGTGACTTGGCCAGCGACCTCTTCGGCATTGACCTGAGAGACGGCCCCTTCGGCTTCCTTCAACATCATGCGCAAGGCGCCGATGCGATCGCGCACCCGGGTGGTGATGCCTTCCAAGTCGCGGATGAAACCGCTGGTCTCGGTCAGGCAGGCGAGGGGATTGTTTTCGGGAAAGGTGCGGGCGGCAAACGTTTCGCCCCGGGTCGGCAAGCCGACGGCTTCGCCAGCGATCCGGTCAAGCTCCAGCGCCTGCTTGCGCAAGGACGCCAGGGCCTGGGTCAGGGTACCGACCGCATCGCGCAGCAGCGGGCTGTCGGCGAAGGCCGCATTGCCAGTCAGTTCTTCGCTGACCGCGGCCACCACCTGCGCGGCGATGGAGAAATCCTTGGGCGTGGCGCGACGCTCGGCCTGGCCGTCAGCCTGGAAGCGGCCACCAAAATAATCGTCGTCCAAGGCCCATACCGCCTTGAAAAGCTGGGTACTGCTAGTCAGCACCTGCACCATGCTGCGCCGGACATTGGCCAGGTCGGCCTCCAGCTGGGTGATCTTCTTGGCCGCCACCAGCAGTTCGGGAGCGTGGACGGGCGTCTTGATCGGCTCAGCCATTGGAGGACCTCTGATCAGTCGGGGTTTACGTTCAGGGAGGGCGAGTGCAAAGCCCAGCCGGCCGCGGCCCGGGTCGGTGCGCCGAGCAGGGCTTGCGAGACCCCCCTTCAGGGGCCATGCTGACCCGCATGCGCCGCTCCCACCTCATTGCCGCTGCCCTCGCCCTGACCGTCATCCTCGGCCTCTGGCTGTGGTGGAATGCCCGCCCCGAAGCGCAAGCCAACGCCACCTTCGCCCGGCTGGCCAGCGCAGTGGCGGCCAAAGCGCCTGGCGACCTGCTGGCCCAGGTGCACCCCGACTACCCCTTCACCGCCATGTGGCCGCAACAACTGGGCGAGGCCGGTGCGGCCCTGGGCGACAGCAATGGAGCCCAGCGCGAACTGGTACGCCGCGCCTTGATCTATCTCTTCCAGTCGCGCCGCGACAACGCGTTCGTGCTGTCTTGGAAGGTGCTTTCGGTCTCCCCCGAGGCCAATGGCGACATCGCCGCCAAGGTAGATCTCGCCGTCACCGCGGGCAATGACAGCCTGCTGGGCGACAGCCTGACCGGTCACCGCTTCGTCTTGCGCCAGACCTCGTTCCTGGGCCGACTCGACATCATTGGGCACGATCCGTTTGTGATCCGGCACTGAGCGTTGACGCCGGCGGCGCCACCGCCACCAGCAGCACCCAGAGGCGTCATTGGGGTGTTTGGCACCATATGTCCTGCTCTTCCACCCAGCCGGCGAGGCGCCGGCGATCCTGACGATCCTGACGGTCCAGCCCGGGATCGCCGGCGTCTCGGCGTCTCGCCGGCTCGCCTCTTCACGCGAGCCGGCGGGACGTCGGCGATCCTCAATGGGGTGCCTGGCACCCTTGGTCACCCTTAATGGGGTGCCTGGCACCCTTGGGGTGCCTGGCACCCTTGGTCACCCTTGGTCACCCTTGGTCACCCTTCGTTGGGTGCGGTGGGCCAGCGGCACCAGAGCTAGGCGCCGGCGCGGCCACCACCGCCACCAGCAGCACCCAGAAGACCAGGACCACGTTGAACAGCGGTATCTGCAACAAAGGCGGCAGGCTGTAGACGATGGCGACGGTGGGGGTCCACACCATCCAGGCGGCGATGACCACGGAGGGGATGCGCAGCGTGAACATCGCTGGGGTCAGCAGTGCGGTGAAGCGCCGCCAGTCGCGGCCGGCCTCGTCCCACCAGGCGTAGATCAGTGTGGTGGTGGGGATGGACCACAGGGCGGTGTAGATGAGCATGTCGGTGGCGACCTTGGGCACCACGGTCGCCGCATCCGTACCATCACCCCATACCACGCCCTGCAGGCGATAGAAGGCATCGACCTCGACGCCGCGGTAGACCCAGAACAGCACCAGGAAGGCCAGCTCAGCCAGGCGTCGGCCCGGTGGCAGCCGGCCAAGGGCGAAGAGGAACAGCCAGGGGATCAGGCCACCGCAGATGGCGCTGGCCCCAGCCGAGAACAGGAAGCCGCCAGCGTCGCGCCACTGGGCCACGGTCTGGAACCACGGCAGGGCGACTGGTGCCCGGTAATAGGCCCACACCAGGGCCAAACCCAAGGACCAGAGGATCACCCCCGGTAGCAGGTTCCGGCGCATGCCGCTGAGGGCAGAGGAGAGCAACGGGGACATGTCTTCCAAGAACACGACGCCGGCCAAAGTTGGCCGGCGTCGTCAGTGGTGCGCGGGCGGGGACTCGAACCCCGACGAGAGTTACCTCGCTAGCACCTCAAGCTAGTGCGTCTGCCAATTCCGCCACTCGCGCATGTGAAGGGGAGGGAGCATGGTGAGGAGTACGGGTTCGTCAACGGTCGACGCGCACGCCCCGTCCCCGGCGTCACCTTTACCTTACTTAGCCTTCCAGGCTTGCAGCCAGGCTTCCAGATTTTTACCAGGACAGTCGGTGATCTTGAAATGCTGGTGGCCAAAGACATTGCTGCGCTTGATGGCGTAATCTGTGGTCAGGCGCTCAAGCACGAACGCCAAGGCCTTGGCCTGGGTGGCGGGCACGCGCTCCTGGTTGAAATCGCCCAGCAGACTGACGCCGATGTTGCCGATGTTGTTGTCGCCGCCAGCGTGGGCACCCTGGTATTTGACGGGCCGGCCTTCATACACCGTGCCCTCGCGGTCAATAATGAAATGATAGCCGATGCAAGCCCAGCCCCGGTCCCGCATGTGGACCTTCTCGATCAGGCGCAGCATCGGCCGCGGCTCGGCGGTGGCATCTCCATATTCACCACTGTGGTGGATGGTGATGCGATAGATGGGCTTCATCATCGGATCGATATTGCTCAGATCGACGCTCTGGTCAGTCCAGGTTCTGCGCGGCACGTACCAGTAATTGTCCTTGGCCGTCGGCGGGGGCGGCGCGATGGGCCGCTGTACCACCGGCGGGGCCGGGGGGGTCACCGG
The DNA here is from genome assembly GCA_038213315.1 of Planctomycetota bacterium. Lineage (GTDB taxonomy): Bacteria > Planctomycetota > UBA11346 > UBA11346 > UBA11346 > JBBQTJ01. Next base: position 803 of record JBBQTJ010000126.1, on the reverse strand, counting down.
ACCATCGTATCCGGGCACCAGCAGAATGCTGCCGGGTGCCAGGGTGCGACGGCGCAAACGGTTGGTGGAAATCAATTCATCGATGGTGATCCCATAAGCGGCAGAGACGCTGCTGAGGGTATCGCCAGGCTGGACCACATATTCGACGACTGGGCCGGCCGGCGCCGCCGCCCGGGACGAACGGCGTCCGCAGCCCGCCACCGCCACCAGGCCGCAGACCACCAGGACGACGGCTAAGGAACGGCAGGCGGACAAGGCGAACATGCCAGACTTCCTTAACGGCGCTTGCCAAGGCGGATGCCGCCCACCAGGGGTTTGAGCAGACGCGGACCAGGACCGCTGGGCGCAGCCTCGATCAGCTTGACCGGCACGGCTTCGCGCACGGTGAAGCCTTCGACGACCTCCTCTTCGAGCAGCAAGCCGATGTGCTTCTCGATCTCTAGCAGGAACTGACCGTCCTCGCTGGTGATGAAGGTGCGGGCCACGCCTTTGGCGCCGGCCCGGGCGGTGCGGCCGATGCGATGGACGTACTCTTCCGGCGCCTCGGGGATGTCATAGTTGACCACGTGGCTGACCATGGGGATGTCCAGGCCACGCGCCGCCACATTGGTGGCGATCAGGCACTGCAACTGGTTGTTGCGGAAATCCTGCAAGGTGCGCTCGCGCTTGGACTGGGGCAGGTCGCCATGGATGGCGGCCGCCGACATGTTCTTGCGCTTGAGCACCTCGGCGACCCGGTCGGTCTGGTGCTTGGTCTTGCAGAAGACCACCATGCGTTCGGGCTTCTGCGTTTCGATGAAGTG
>JBBQTJ010000125.1:0-9282 GCA_038213315.1 Planctomycetota bacterium | reverse complement strand
GAATTCTTTTGGCATCAAGGCTTCTCTGCGGGACTGCTGGGTACGGATGGACTGGGTCTGGAGGCCGGCTACGCGCACGAATCCAATGGGAAGGCAGAGCCGGATTCGCGCAGCGTCAACCTCCTGTTCATCCGGCCGCAGCTGCGCTGGGACCTGAGCGACAGCTGGTGGCTGCGCGTGGAACCGCGCTTCCATGCCTACTTCGGCGACCTTTCCGACAATCCTGCCGTCGCCACCTACCGCGGCTATGTCAATGCCGACGTCTCGGTGGGAAACCGCGACGGGGTCATGCTGCTGGTGCGCGGTCGGCTGGGTAGCGATGGGCGGTATGGCAGCTTGCAGGCGGATCTGAGTTATCCGCTCGACCAGCTCAGTGGTGGCTGGATCCATGGGTATGCCTATCTTCAGAGTTTTACCGGTTGGTCCGAAAGTCTGCTGGGGTACGACCAGCATGTGGCCCAGCCGCGCATCCTTATCGGCCTGGGCCTGACCAGGTGAGTTGTCCCGCCGCGTGCCTCACCCGTCCCTGAAAGGAATCGCCCATGCCACTCCTCCATCTTCTCGTTCCTGACCTCTCATGCGGTCATTGCATCAATGCCGTGACCACGGCCTTGGCAGGACTGCCCGGGGTCAGCGAGGTGCAGATCGAACTGCGCACCAAAAAGGTGCAGGTCACCGTGACCAATGCCACCGTCGGACCGACGGTCCGGCAGCGCCTTGAAGCGGCGGGCTATCCGGCCACAGTCGCCGCGACATGACCGACCCGCAGGTGCAGCGTTTCCCGGTGACGGGGATGACCTGCGCCGCCTGTGCGCGCCGGGTCGAACGCGCCTTGGTGGCGGTGCCCGGGGTGCGTTCGGCGCGGGTCGACGCGCTGCTGGAGCAGGCCCAGGTCGAGGCGCCGGGCGTGGCACCGGCGACCCTGGCCGCTGCGGTGGCGGCGGCAGGCTATGCCCTGATACTGTCGCCGCCGCCGACGCACGCGCCGTCGTTGGACGCACCTTTCTGGCCCATCGGTCTGGGTATGTTGGCAACGGCGCCGTTGCTGGCACCCATGCTTGGACTGCCGCTGCATCTTGATTGGCGGGTGCAGGGCGTGGTGGCCGTGCTAGTGGTGGTCGGCCTGGGCCAGGGTTTCATCCGTCGCGCCGCGGTGCAGGCCCGGCACGGCAGCACCAGCATGGACACCCTCATCGCCCTGGGCGCGCTCATGGGTTTGGCGCTTGGCTTGATGGATGGCCTGCGTGGGCAACCTCATTCGCCCTTCGAGATCAGCGCCAGCTTGGTGGTTTTCCTGCGGTTTGGGCGCTGGCTCGAAGCGCACGCCCGGCACCGCGCCCTCGGCAGCATCGCTGATCTGCTGACCTTGGCGCCGGATCAGGCTGAACGCATCGCCGCCGATGGCACCACCACCTTGGTGGCGGTGGCGACCCTGGTGCCCGGCGATCGCGTGCGCATTCGCCCGGGCAATGCGATCCCGGCGGATGGCGTGGTCAGCGCTGGCGCGTCAGAGGTCTTTGAAGCGCTCATCACTGGCGAGCCGCTGCCGGTGGCGCGGACGGTCGGTGACCGGGTGCTGGCCGGGGCAGTGGTCTACGGCGGCAGTCTGGATGTCACGGTGTCATCAGTGGGGGCGCAGACGTGGTTGGCCGAGTTGGCTCGCCAGGTGACCACCGCCATCGGTGCGCGCCCGCCGGCCCAGGAACTGGCCGACCGGATCTCTGCGGTTTTTGTGCCGGTCATCCTGGTGCTGGCGATCCTTACCGGCGTGGCCTGGGGCGTCCTTGGTCACGACTGGATGGTGGCGACCCGCATCGCCATCACCGTCCTGGTGGTGGCCTGTCCGTGCGCGCTGGGCCTGGCCACGCCAGTGGCGATGGCGGTGGCTCTGGGCACGGCAGCGCGGCACGGTGTGGTGGTCAGCGATCAGCGGGCCCTTGATGCGCTGGGCCGGGCCACCGATCTGGTGCTCGACAAGACCGGCACCCTCACCCGGGGTCATCCTCAGGTGCAGGCGGTGCTGGTGCTGGGCGACCTTGACGAGCCACGGCTGCGCGCCATCGCCGCGGCCCTGGAGGCCACCAGCGAGCATCCCGTGGCCAAGGCCCTGCGCTCATCCGGCAGCACCTTGCCGGTGACCGGCTGGCGGGCGCAGGCCGGCGGCGGCGTGGTGGGCACCATCGACGGCGTCGAATACCGCCTGGGGAGTCTGGCGTGGACCGGGCTATCCGGCGTCAGCGTGCCTGATGATGCCATCGCTGTCGGTCTGGTCCGTGGTTCGACTCCGCTGGCGGTGTTTCTGCTGGCCGATGCCCTGCGGCCCGAGGCGGCCGGATTGCTGGCGACCGCCGCAGGGGATGGCCTGACGCTGCATCTGCTGTCGGGGGATCGCCAGACGGCCGTGACGCACATGGCGATGGGCCTGCCTTTCGCCACTGCCACCGGCGGGCTGGATCCAGCGGCGAAGGCAGCCTGGATCCGCGCCCAGCAGGCGCAGGGACGGGTGGTGGCCTTTGCTGGCGACGGGGTCAATGACGCCGTCGCTTTGGCCGTGGCCGATGCGGGCATCAGCCTGCCAGGCTTGTCGGCCACTGCAGCAGCGGCGGGGCTTAATCTGCGACGGGAGGGTTTGCAGCCGCTCTTCGACCTGCGCCGGCAGGCCCAACGGCTGCGCGCCGTGGTGCGGCAGAACCTGGCCTGGGCCTTCGGTTACAACCTGGTGTTGGTGCCCCTGGCGGCCTGCGGCGTGCTGGATCGCGTGGGCGGACCGGTGCTGGCCGGGGCGGCGATGGCGCTCAGCTCGCTGTGCGTGGTGGTGAACGCGCTGCGGCTGCGGCGCTGATCGCGCGAGCGCCTGCGTGGTGCACGCCCAGCGGCGGGCAATGGTGCACATTGCAGGGCACCTCAGCCGGGCCGGAGATGCAGATAGGGCCATCGCTCAGCGGAGTTCACAGAATTGACCGCAAAAGGTGCGCACTCGTTCTTGGCATGGTCGTGGCTCTACATTATGCGCCCTCCACCTCCATCTCGCTGGGATACGCCATGCTCGGTATCATCCTCATCCTTGTCGTCCTCCTTCTGCTGATCGGCGCCCTGCCGACCTGGCCGCACAGCCGCTCCTGGGGCTATGCGCCGACCGGCGGCCTTGGCTTGGTCATGCTGGTCGTGCTGGTCATGGTTCTGATGGGGAAGGTATGAGCCCGCTCCTGGCCTCCGGTACCAACGCACGCGCTTACAAGGATGCCGCATGAGCCCCTCCACGCCCAAATCTCCCGCTGCCAAGGCACCCTACGAAACCGCAAACGACCTCACGCTCAGTCGGCGGAAGGAGCTGGTTGTGCTTATGAACCAGCGTCTGGCCGATGCCATCGACCTGCAGATGCAGATGAAGCAGGCCCATTGGAATGTGAAGGGGCCTAGCTTCATCGCCCTGCACGAGTTGTTTGATCAGGTATATGGCGCGGTGTCGGGCTATGTGGATCTGATCGCAGAGCGCATCATCCAGCTAGGTGGCATTGCCGAGGGTACGGTGCGCGTGGCCGCAAGTCGGTCGCAGTTGTCCGAATATCCCTTGGCCCTCGCGAGCGGCATGGCTCATGTGGAAGCGGTAGCCCGGGCCTTGGCGACCTTGGGCCATGCGGCTCGGGCGTCCATCAACGAGGCCGACACCTTGGAGGATGCGGTGACGGCCGACTTGTTCACCGAGGTGGCGCGCGGCGTCGACAAATGGCTGTGGTTTGTCGAGGCTCATGCTCAGGGCACGGCCTGATGCTGGTAAGCGCTACTGCGGGTCATTGCCAAGGGTGAAAAGTCATCGCCTGCAGCCCGGGGTTGGTCTGCTGATTGCGGCAATGATGAATGCGTCAGCAGCGGCCTTAGCCGCCCTGTAGGTTCAGCCAGCGGGCAAACTTGGTCACCGGCTGGGGCGCGTGGGCGATGCCCCAGTCCGCCAGCCGGGCTTGCCAGCGGGGCAGGGCGCTCGCCGCGTCCGCCACTTCGACCTCAAGTTCGTGATCGATGCGGGTGGCAAAGTCGGTGCGGTCCAAGCACACCACCTCGCCGTCCCGATGCCATTCCTGCCGCAGGTTGGCGAAGCCGCCCAGGTCTACCAGTTGGGCGTCGCCCAGGGCCGCTGCGATCCAATCCGGTCGTGGCAAGGTGGCCGGATCGCCGTCCCACGCGGGCAGCACCACTTCCCATTCGTCGTGGTGCTGAAAATCGACGGTGGCCGCGACTTTGCGTTTTGCGGTGACGACCAGGCGGTCGTTCTCGGTGCGCAGGCGCAGGTTGACGCGCTGGGCGCGCAGGCGGTGATCCCGGCTATCAAAGAAACGATTGGCTTGGCGGAGCAGGCTGCCAGGCCCCCATTCCTGCCCAAGCCGTCGACCCAGGGCGGCATAGGCGTCTGGGGACAGGGCGAATTTCAGTTCGATCTCGGCTGGCATGGCGTCACGGTCCATGGTGGGAGGCGGCAGGTCAACCGCTTCCGTTGCGCCCGGCGGCCTTAGCATGCCCGGATCATCTCACCGCTGACCCCGCGACCGTCGACCCCATGGCCAACCCCTTCGATTTCCTCGAACCGCTTGTCGAGCTTGAAGCCCGCATCGCCGACCTCGAAAACCTTGGCCAGACCAGCGGCCTGGATATGACCCGCGAGCTGGGTTCGATGCGCGAAAAGCTGGGTGGCGAGAGCAAGCGCATCTTCGCCGGCCTGAGCCCCTGGCAGCGCGTGCAGCTGTCGCGTCATCCCCTGCGGCCACAGACCAGCGACTATGTCGACCACATGATCGACGAGTTCGTGCCCCTGGCGGGTGACCGCCGCTTTGGCGACGACGAGGCCATCCTGACCGGCATGGGTCGCCTGGGTGACACCGCCGTGATGGTCATCGGCCAGCAGAAGGGCAAAGACGTCCACGAGCGCCGCCGCTGCAACTTCGGCATGCCCCATCCCGAGGGCTACCGCAAGGCCATGGCGAAAATGCGCATCGCCGAAAAATTCGGTCTGCCGATCATCTGCCTGATCAACACGCCGGGCGCCTTTCCCGGCGTTGAAGCCGAAGAGCGTGGCCAGTCCATCGCCATCGCCGAGAACATCCGCGACATGGCCCTGCTGCGCACCCCGGTGATCATCGTGGTCATCGGCGAAGGCGGTTCGGGCGGCGCCTTGGGCATCGGCGTGGGCGACAAGGTCCTGATCCTGCAAAACAGCTATTTCTCGGTGATCAGCCCCGAAGGCTGCGCCGCCATCCTGTGGAAGGACGGGGCCAAAAAGGACCTGGCCGCCGAGAAGCTGGGCCTGACCGGCGAGAAGCTGAAAGAGCACGGCATCGTCGACGAGATCATTGAGGAGCCCGCCGGTGGCGCCCACCGCCAGCCAGTGGTCATGGCCACCGCGCTGAAGGCGGCCCTGATCCGCCATTTGCACGACCTGCAGGCCCTGACCACCGACGAGCTGCTGGACCGCCGCTATCGCAAGCTGCGCGCCATCGGCACTTTTGTGGAATAGTTTTGAGTTACGAGTTTCGAGGGACAGCCACGAGTCGCCCTGGCGTTGGTTGGTTGTTTCTCGAAACTCGTAACTCGAAACGCGAAACTCGTAACTAATCATGCTCACCCTCACCATCGTCGTCCGGCCTCAGCGCGCCGAATTGCTGTGCCAGCGGCTGCTGGCTGCGGGTCAGATGACAGAGCTGGTCGCGGAGGAAGTGCGTGGCTATGGCCGGCAGAAGGGCCACCTGGAGCGCTATGCCGGGGCCGAGTACCATATCGACTTCCTGCCCAAGGTGCGGGTCACCGGCCTGGTCGAGGACGCCCATCTGGAGGCGGTCATCGATCAGGTGAATACCACCTGCCGCACTGGCCGGATCGGCGACGGCAAGATCTTCGTGAGTCGCGTGACGTGGGAGCAGAGCATTTAGACGACGGTCACTGGTCGTCAGCACCGCCCAGCTGCCCATGTCAAGCGTGCGCTTCGTGAGGCCCCGTCCCAAGCCTTCCCTTGCAGCCCGCTCCGCGACAGTGACCGCATGCGTACCTCCTTGTTGCTGCTGACCGTGGCCAATCTCTCTGCCGCTGACGTGGTGCCGGCGGATCAGCGCGCGGTGAATATCATCTGTCCGGTGTCCGGCTTGAAGGTCGACGCGATGTTGAAGCCGGTGACGGTGCAGACCGCTGATGGCCGCTCGGTGTTGGTCGGCGTCGCCGATGCGACCTGCGCGACCGTTGTCAGCAAGGATCCGGCGCGTTACGCCGCTTTGGCTGAGGCGAACAAGTCGGAGAAGAAGAAGTAGCTGAGGTCGGATCCCGCCACAGGGAGTGGAAGGTCAGCCATTGGCCCGGGGCGGTGCTCACCAGGCGCAGCAGGGACGCCGCCATGGCGCGGGTCAGACGCTCCAATTCAAGATTTTTGGCGGCCCCGGGACAAGCCTTTAGCGGTTTGGCCACCACCAGGGCGAATGCGGTTGGCGCCGTGCGGATCAGCAGCATGGGAACAATGGGGGCGCCGGTCTGGACCGCCAGGGCGGCCGGCCCGGCAGGCACGCGCCACTGGCGGCCGGCGGCCTGCACCTCCAGGCCGTTCCCGGTATAATCCCGATCCGCCAGGATCCCCAGCGTCAGGCCATCACGTAGCGCGCGCAAGGCGGCCAGCGGGGCGCGATCCAGGCGTAGGCTGCGGCAGCGCACCGCGCCGCGCAGCCGATCGTAGAGGTCATCCAGCAGGGGGTCGCTTTGCGGCAAAGAGACAGCCTGGACCTGCTCCGCCAGATCGAGGCGCGCCGCCGCTGCCAGCAGCAGCTCGTGGTGGCCATGGGCGGTCACGACGATGGTCGGGCCAGGACGTGGCCGTACCGCGAAGACGCCCCAGGGATCGATCAGGCGCAGGTGGTCGGCATCAAGGAACCAGCCGGGCAGCCGGTCGATGCGCAGGACCTCGGCCGTGTTGAGAAAAAAGCTATCGTAGCTGCGGCGCACGCAGCGCGCCAAAGCCTCGCTGCGCACGGGCAGCATCGGCGCCAGGTTGCGGGTCACACGCCGACGCCCCGCCGCATCCAGCCACCAGCCCACGCTGCCGGTGGCCTTGGCCGCAAGATGCATCAACGGATACGGCAGGTACCGCGCGAGAGCCAGCGCCGCATGGAACATCCCACGCCGCACGGTCGGCCAAGTGGCGAGGATGGGGCGGGTCATTCGAACAGCCGTCGCGGGGTCGGGCAGTCAGACAGTCGCGGGGTCGCGGGGCGACGGCGGTCCAACTTCATCCCGCCTTCCCATCCACAAACACCAGCCGTGGTTGCAATTGCCCACGGAAGCGTCCGGCCTGGGGGCGGACCAGCAGGTCGAAGCGGGCGCCGACGACGCTGAAATCGGTGAACTGCTTGCGGGCCTTCCAGACCATCAGCTCGCGGGCGCCGCCGCCGGCGTCGGTGAGGGTGCCGCGCAGGTGGTCGCCTTCTTTGCCGAACAGGCGCGGGCGGCCCAGGAAGGCAGTGCTGGTGAGCTGCAGCAAAGGCTCGGGATTGCCGATGCCGAAGGGGGCCATGGCTTCGAGCTGCTGGTAAAAGTCGTCGTCCAACTCGCCCAGGCGTGCTTCGGCGTCGAACTCGGTGCGCGGCGGGGCGCTGTCGCCGGGCCGGCGCTGACCCACATAGGCTTCGAAGGCGGCGGTGAACTCCGGAATCTTCGCGGGGTCGATGGACAGGCCCGCCGCCAGGGCGTGGCCGCCGCCCTTGATGATGTGATCCTTGCAGGCGGCGATGGCCTCGCCCAGGTGCACGCCGCCGATGGTGCGCAGCGAGCCTTTCCCCTGGCCGTCCATGATGGCGATGACCACGGCAGGTTTGTGGAACTGCTCGACCAGGCGGCTGGCGACGATGCCGACCACGCCCTGGTGCCAGCCTTCGCCGGCAAAGACCAGGGCTGCGCGCGAGCGCAAATGCGGATCGGCCTCGATGCGCGCGCTGAGGTCGACGGTCAGGGCCAGGGTCAGACGTTTGCGTTCTTCATTTTCTGCGACGATGCCGGTCAGGGCCTCGCGGGCGACCTCGGGGGTGCGCGCGGTCAGCAGGCGGATGGTGTCCATGGCGCTGCCCACGCGCCCCGCCGCGTTCAGCAGCGGACCTAGCTTCCAGCCCACGTCGCCGGCCGCGATGTCGCCGCTCAGTCGGGCCTGCTCCAACAAGGTGCGCAGACCGGGCTGCGCGGTCTTGGCCAGGGCCAGCAGACCATGGTGCACCAGGATGCGGTTCTCGCCGTCCAGGTTGGCGCAGTCTGCCACCGTGCCCACCGCCACCAGGGCCAGGGCATCCATCAAGAATTCGCGCAGGCGCGGCGTGACCTTGGCGGTGAGGTCATCGCCGCCACCGGACAGCACCCGGGCCGTGGCCAGGGCCAGCTTCCACGCCACGCCCACGCCAGCGAGGTGCTTATCGGGATACTGGCAGTCCGGATGGTTGGGATTGCACACCGCGAAGCACTGGGGCAGGTCGCCCTGTGGCAAATGGTGATCGGTGATGATCACGTCGCAGCCGGTCTCGGCCTCGATGCGCTTGGCCCAACCGTGGTCGGCGATGCCGCAATCGACGGTGATCAGGACCTGGGCGCGGTGCTCCTTCACCGCCTCCAGACTGGCCTCGCCCAGGCCGTACCCGTCGATGCGCCGGTGCGGCACGAAGGCCTCGGCCTCGTGGCTGCACGCGCGCACGAACAGAGTCAGCAGGCTGGCGCTGGTCGAGCCGTCCACGTCGTAATCGCCGTGGATGAGGATGCGCTGGCGCTGGTCGATGGCCTCGGCCAAACGCTTGGCCGCGCGGCCCACATCACGCATCAATTCAGGCTGATGCAGATCCTGCAAGCGACGGGCGAACCAGCGCTGCGCAGCGGCGGCGCCCTGCAGGCCGCGCAGGGCCAGCAAGCGTGCGGTCAGCGGCGAAACCTTGAGGTCCTGCTCAAGTTCGGCCACCACATCCTGGGGAATGCTGCGACGGACCCAGGGGCGGGCAGGGGTCAGCATGGGTCGGAGGTAAACGAGAGTGGGCAGGTGGGGACGGTGGCCATGTGCAGGTGTTCTGGCCTCCTGCGGCCCGAGGCAAGGCGTGGCACAGGAAATGACGGGGAACCGCTCAAGATCGATACGCGGTACGGTCCACTGGGACGGGTGGCGGGCAGTGCTGGCGGGCCCGGCGGGCGGGGCGGGTGGCACCTTCATGCTGCTGGTGGCGATCACGGTGTTTCAGGGGGAAATACCGGCAAAAGTATGCTGGCGGCGGGTGGCGCCATGGGCTT
>JBBQTJ010000124.1:0-9306 GCA_038213315.1 Planctomycetota bacterium | reverse complement strand
GGTGCCCGGGGTCAGCACACCGGGCAGCCCACGTTGGAACCAGCGGCCATGGGCGTTGCGCACCTGTATCCCGACCCCCAGATCCGCCGGGGCGCCGGCCGGCACCTGCACCTGGACCGTCAGCGTGCGCCCGGGGCCGGTGGGCAGCGGCACTGGGCAGGGCACCACCGTGGTCAGTGGTGCAGCCAGCGTGACCGCGGTCGGCTCCACAGCGTCGGCCGCCACCAGCATCAGCATGAGTATTGTCGCCAGGCGCAGCATCGGCCCGCACTCCAGAGCAGGACGCCCAGGTTGCAACCCCGAAGCGTGCCCTGACGCCAGGCGTGAGCACGGCGCAGTCACGCCCCGTCGGCGGCCAGCAGCCGACGCCACCCGGCCCTTTCCCTGACTGCCGCGCCGCTAGCATCCGCGCCCAACCGCCCCGCGCGGAACTATGAACGACACTACCACCGCCGGTGAGCCCGGTTCCCGAGCTCGGAATGGCCGGCCGGCCAACTTCCCCATCCCGCCCCTGCCCGAGGATCTGCGGCATGAGGGCATCTACCTGAATCTGGAGGGCGACTACACCTACCTCTCGGACGGGTACTACCGCAGTGTCGAGGCCGAGCACGAAGGCCAGACCGCCCTGCCGTCGCCCGCCGAGGCCATCGATGCCTACGTGGTGCCACTGGCCCTGGCCAAGGCCAAGGCCGCCGGCATTCCGGTACCGGAGTGGGAGATCGTCAACGACAGCGCCGTCAGCTTCCGCCCACCGGTGCTGCTGTATCCGGTCAACCCGTTCAGCGACGAGGGCCAGGTGATTGCCGAAGAGGGCGCCCTGCCCGAGGCGATCAAGAGCATGACCATGAGCGGCAAGTACGCTTTTGTCTGCCAGCAGATGGAGGTGGACAGCCGCGTCGACACTCTGCGCCTGGTCCTGGGCCAGTGCCTGAAGCCGGAATACAGCGATCTGGCCCGGCAATTGTGGCTCACCTTTCGCACGCCGCTGGCGCGCGTGAAGGTGATCGTCACCGAGACCGAATATCTGTTCAGCGCCATCGAGCCCCTGCCCAAGGCCGAGCTTACCCAGAACGAGAAGGGCATCCTCAAGGACGCTGGTGTATGGCGCGGTTAGCCATCTTCACAGAACGCTACACCATCCGCCGGGCTACCGAGCTGACGGCCCTCACCAACTTCCGCATGGCCGCCGCCAAGCTTGGCCATGACTGCGACTTCCTGTTCCGCAGCGAACTGATGAGCATCCCCCGTTACGACGGGCTGCTGATCCGTGCGCTGACCGATCCGCTGAATACCAGCTATGTCGCTGCCCGCCTGGGCGAGGTGCACGGGCTGCGCGTCATCGACGAGCCCGACTCGATCCTGGTATGCTGCGATAAGGTGAACATGTATCAGCATCTGATGCGTGCGGACATCCCCATGCCGGACACCTGCTTCCTGATGGATGAAGAGGTCACCGAAGAGCAGGCCAGCGAGATGTTCGAGGAGTTCGGCACACCCCTGGTGCTTAAGGCGCCCAACAGCTCGTTCTCGGCCTACGTCGAGAAGGTCCACGATCCGGCGTCGTTCGTGAAGGTGGGCAAGCGCTTCCTGCGCCGCGCTGACCGTTTGGTGGTGCAGCAATATCTGCCCAGCAGCTTCGACTGGCGCGTCACCATCCTGGACGGCAAGGTGCTGACGGTGGTGAAGTACGTCATGGCCAAAGGCGCGTGGCGCATCCATGACAAGGACGATGCCGGCCGCCCCAACCTCTGCGAGGTCTTCGGGGTCGAGCGTAATCAGGTCAATCCCGCCCTGGTCGACGTCGCTTTGAAGGCTGGCGCCGCCATCGGCCGCAGCTTGTATGGCGTGGACATCAAGGAATTCGATGACGGCTTCATAGTCATCGAGGTCAACGACAACCCCAACATCGACGCCGGCGAAGAGGACAAGGGCAACCCCGAGGTCTACCGCAACGTTATCCGCCACCTGACTGGCGAGCCCTGGGAGGGGTGGATTGCGCCGGGGTGACGACGGCCTGCGTCGCGCGCGACCTGGCGACCTGACCGCGTTGATCGCGCTGGAGGCCGCCTGCTTTGCCGCCGTCGACCGCTTTCCGCGCCGGGCGTGGCGGCGTCTGCTGACGGTGCCCACGGCCGTGACGCTGGTGGCCGACGGCCCGACGGAGCTGCACGGCGCCATCTGCGTCCTGCTGCGGGCCGGGGTCACGGTGGCACGCCTCTATTCGCTGGCGGTGCATCCCGAGGCCCGCGGCCAGGGCCTGGGCCAACGGTTGATGCTGGGCCTCGACCGGCATCTGCCCAAACGCATCGCGATACTCAGCCTGGAAGTGCGCAGCACCAATGCCGCGGCCCTGGGCCTGTACCAGCGCCTGGGCTTCCGCCCGGCGGAGCCGCTGCCGGGCTATTATGCGGATGGCGGTGACGGCATGCGCCTGCGCGCCCCACGGAGCGTGCTGGCACCCTGAAAAGCCTCAGTGTCCCGGCGCCGCATAACCGTCATCGATATCGTCATCATCATTGGCCCAGGCCCTGGGATCCAGCAGTTCCATCGACAAGGCCTGGGAATTGCCGATATCGACCTTCTCAAGCTCACCCGGTTGCTGCACCACGATGGGGCGTTTGGCCGGCAGGCCAGGAATGCTGCCCGCCGGCAGACGCCAGCCGCGCCCCTTGAAATAAGTGTCCTTGTAGGTGTTGCCACCGCGCATGACGTCGCTGGGGGGCGAGCCGCTGCGTTCGCTGATGAAGACGCAGCGGATCAGCACGTTCTCTTCGTCAGTGTGTCCCGGCGTATCGCCCCAGGGCGGGTTCATGCTGATGATCTGATACGGGGTGGGATCGCCATCGCCGCGGGGGAACCAGCGCACGGTGAACTCGTACTCGCGGCGCAGCTGGTTCTCGGGCGTGCTGCTGACCGCCGCAATGCGGGCGAAGTCCAGGTTCATCCACCGCCACATGGGCAAGAACATCGGCAGCAGGAACCACGCCAGGGCCACCAACGGGATGCACAGCACCAGGGAGGCGATCAAGCTGGATGAAGATTTCTGTGCCATGGGATGCTCCGGAGCTTCCCCTCAGTGTACCTCGCGACGGGCGGCGCACCAAGGGGCGAGGGAGCGTCCGTCAGCTGCCGTAGCCCTGAGGATTGTGCTGCTGCCAGCGCCAGCCATCGGCGCAGATCTGCTCGATCCCATGGGTGGCGCGCCATCCCAACTGCCGTGCCGCAGTGGCCGGATCGGCATAGCTGACCGCCACGTCGCCCGGGCGGCGGGGCAGGAAGCGGTAGGGAATGGGTTTGCCGGACGCGCGCTCCATGGCCTTTACCATCTCCAACACCGAGCAGCCCTGGCCGGTGCCCAGATTGATGGCGGTGCAGCCAGGCAGGGACACGAGCCGATCAAGGGCGGCCAGATGGCCCAAGGCCAGATCGACCACGTGGATGTAATCGCGCACCCCGGTGCCGTCCGGCGTCGGCCAGTCGTTGCCGAAAACCCCAAGGAACTCGCGCCGGCCCACCGCCACCTGGGTGACGAAAGGCATGAGGTTGTTGGGGATGCCCCGGGGGTCCTCGCCGATGCGGCCCGACGGATGAGCGCCAACCGGATTGAAATAGCGCAGCAGCACCAGGTGCCAGCCAGGTTCAGCTGCCGCCAGGTCACGCAGCATCTCTTCGATGAAGAGCTTGGTGCGGCCATAGGGATTGGTGGCCGACAGGCGGCAATCCTCGGTCAGGGGCACCTTCTCGGGATCGCCGTACACCGTCGCGCTGGAGGAGAACACCAGCTGCTTCACGTTCTGCGCCTTCATGACCGCCAACAAGTTCAGCGTGCCGACCAGGTTGTTCTGGTAGTAGCGCAGCGGTTGCTGGGTGCTTTCACCCACCGCCTTCAGCCCGGCGAAGTGGATGACCGCATCCACGCTTTGCGCGGCGAAGACGCGCTCCAAGGCCGGTCGATCAAGGAGGTCCACAAGGTGGAAATCCAAAGACTTGCCGGTCAGCGCCTGCACCCGCCGCAGCGACTCCTCACTACTGTTGTCCAAGTTGTCGACCACCACCACGCGGTGCCCCGCGTTCAAGAGCTCAAGGCAAGTGTGGGAACCGATGTAGCCGGCGCCGCCGGTGACGAGGATGGTGGGCATGGGGGTATGTCACCGGTCGACGGGCGGGGGTCAACGGGTCAGCCTCTGCAACGCTGTTCTTCTGGTGCGCGGTTGCATTATCAACACCACTACGCCATGACCCGCCCCCGAGCCTTGATCTTCGCTGGTCCAAATGGCGCCGGCAAGACCACCTTCGCCAAGGAGTTCCTGCCGCAGGAAGGTCATTGTCTCCGGTTCATCAATGCCGACCTGATCGCCGTCGGCCTTTCGCCCTTCGAGCCCGCGCGCGCGGCGATCCAGGCCGCGAAACTGATGGTTCAGGCGATCGACGAGGCGGCGCGTTTGCGCCATGACTTCGCCGTCGAAACAACATTGTCCGGTCGCAGCTACCTGGGACTGATCCGAGATTGGCAGGCCGCCGGCTACCAGATCGGTCTATTATTCCTGCAACTGCCCAGCGCCGACCTTGCGGTCGAACGCGTCCGCCTGCGCGTGCAGCAAGGTGGACATGATATTCCGGAAGCCGTCATCCGCCGACGCTTCACCCAGGGTTGGTCCAATTTCACCGATCACTATCGCCAACTCGTCGATGTCTGGCGCTTATATGATGCCAGCGCACTCCCCGCGCGACTCATCGATAGCGGACAACAATCATGACCACGATACCACAACCTCTCGACCTGAGCGGCGCAGATGCCGCCATGCAACGGGCTGCCGACCAAGCCCGGCGCATCGCCGTGCAGACCGGCACTCCGTTGGCCATTTGGCAGGATGGCCACGTGACGCGGATTCCCGCGACCATGCCCGTCCTCCTGCCAACGCCCACGCAGGATCAGTCGGGGACCCGGTAGGCAGCGCAAGCAACCGCGTGCAGCTGAGGCGGGGACGATCCCGGGGCCAGGACGACCTCGCTGGCGTTTCCATTGAGCCGCTCACTCCGTGAAACGCCACGAGGCCATGCGCATGCGCATGGCCTCGTGAACCCACCGTCGACGGTTGATGGTCGACTGGTACTTATCCGCTCTCAGACGTCCGACAGCGCCGCGATGCCAGGCAGGACCTTGCCTTCCAGCAGCTCCAGGCTGGCACCGCCGCCGGTCGAGCAGTGGGTGACCTTGGTGTCGGTGCCCCACTTGGCCGCGGCGGTGGCGGTGTCGCCGCCGCCGATGACGGTGATCGCGCCGCGGGCGGTGGCGGCGACCATGGCGTCCATCGCGCCCTTGGTGCCGTTCACGAACTTCTCGAACTCGAAAACGCCCAGGGGGCCGTTCCAGACGATGGTCTGGGCGCGGGCGAAGACCGCGGCGTTATGCTTGATGGTCTCGGGACCGCAGTCTAGGCCTTCCCAGCCAGCGGGGATGCCGCCGGCGACGGTGGCGGGCTGGGTATTGGCGTCGGGGGCAAACTTGTCGGCGGCGATGAAGTCGACCGGCAGGTGGATCTGCACACCCTTGGCCTTGGCCTTGGCCATCAGCTCGGTCACGATCTTGGCGCCCTCTGCGTCGTAGAGCGACTTGCCGATCTCCATATTGTTCAGCACCTTCAAGAAGGTGTAGGCCATGCCGCCGCCGATGATCAGCTCATTGGCCTGGTCGAGCAGGTTGTTGATCAGCTGGATCTTGTCCGCGACCTTGGCGCCGCCCAGGACGGCCAGCAGCGGACGCTTGGGGTTGTCGAGGACCTGGGCGAAGGCGTCGAGCTCCTTCTTCATCAGGAAGCCCGAAGCCTTTTGCGGCAGGTCGACGCCGACCATCGAGCTGTGGGCGCGGTGCGCGGTGCCGAAAGCATCGTTGACGTAGATGTCGCCCAGCTTGGACAGCGAGGCGCGGAAGGCCGCGACCTTGGCGGGGTCGGCCTTGATCTTCTCTTCGGTGCCGTCTTCCTTCTTTTTGGTGACCTTGCCCTCTTCTTCGATGTAGAAGCGCAGGTTCTCGAGCAGGGTGACGTCACCGGGTTTCATGCTGGCGCAGGCGGCCTCGACCGTGGGGCCGACGCAATCGTCAAGGAAGCGCACCGGGCGCTTGAGCAGTTCCTGCAACTTCTCGGCGATCGGTTTCAGGCTGTACTTGGCCTTCTTGTCACCGTCAGGACGACCAAGGTGGCTCATCAGCACCACGCTCGCACCCTGATCCAGCGCGTACTGGATGGTGGGCAGGGCCGCGACGATGCGCTGGGTGTTGGTGATGGCGCCGGTCTTCTTGTCCTGCGGGACATTGAAGTCGACGCGCATGACCACGCGCTTGCCAGTCAGGGTCAGCCGATCGATGGAGAGCTTGGGCATACAGGTCTTTCGACGAAAAAGAGGATAACGAGGAGTGGGGTGTTGCGGGGCAGTGTGGGCGTGGCGCGGCAAGGCAAGGGCGCGCCAGCCGGCCCGGGCGGAGGGATGCGGTGGATGCATGCGGGACGGCCGTCGTAGACACGACCGTCGTGGAGACGGCCGTCGCGGGGTCGCGGGGTCGCGGGGTCGCGGGGTCGCGGGGTCGCGGGGTCTGAATGCAGGTCGGATCGCGAACAGCCGAGGGCTCCCAGCATAGCTGTCGCGCATTCCCACCCTGCGATGGCCGCCAATTGGCTGTCCTGTGTCCGGTCCTGTGTCCGACCCCCGCGACCCATTGGCTGTCCTGGGTCCGACCACGCGACCCCGCGACCCCGCGACCCCGCGACGGCTGTCCACTGTCTGTCCTGTGTCCGACCCCGCGATGGCCGTCTTCCTCCACATATCCCTGGCCCCCGCTCCGCCGTCGCTACCCTCCGCCCCTCCATGGCCCGTAAGACAGCATCCCCGATCCCCTCCCGCGAGCTGGCCCTGCGCCTGGCGCATTGTTGCCTGGAAAAGGGCGGTGAGGAGGTGCGCGTCCTCGAACTGCCAGAGGGCTCGCCCCTGTGCGACTATATCGTGCTCGCCGGTGGACGCAGCGATCGCCAAGCCAACGCCTTGGCCGAAGACGCCTTCCGCTTCAGCAAAGAGCACAAGATCCCGCATCTGCCCGTCGAAGGCAACGCCGGCTGGATGATCGTCGACTGCTTCGATGTGGTGGTGCACACCGCCAATCCCGAGGCCCGCGCCCTGTACATGCTGGACACGCTGTGGAAGCAGGGCCGCGATCTCGATGTCGAGGCTGAGATCAAGCTGCTGCCCAAGCTCTAAGTCATGTTCAAAGCCCTCGGTCGACTCTTCACGGCGGTCAAAGAGGGCCTGAGCAAGACGCGCCAAGCCATCGGCGGCGCGCTGCATCGGCTGATCGGGTCTGGCCGCACCATCGACCAGGCCTTTATTGACCAACTGGAAGAGACCCTGCTGCACGCCGACATCGGCGTGGCCAAGACCGACGAGATCCTGACCGAGCTGCAGCGCCGCTGGAAGGCGGGCGAGGCGGCCAAGGGCGAAGACCTGCTGGCCTTCCTGAAAGCCAGCCTGCGCGCGGAGCTGGCCACGCCCGAGGGCGACGAGCTGCGCTGGAATCCCTCCGGTCCGACCGTGGTGCTGATCGTCGGCGTCAATGGCGCCGGCAAGACCACCACCATCGCCAAGCTGGCCCATCGCCTGAAGCAGCAGGGCAAGTCGGTGCTGATCGCCGCCGGCGACACCTACCGCGCGGCGGCCATCGAGCAGCTCAGCATCTGGGCCCAGCGCATCGGCGTCGAACTGGTGAAGAGCCACTCGGGCGCGGATGCCGCCGCGGTGGCGTATGACGCCCTGGCCGCAGCCCAGGCGCGCAAGCTTGATGTGGTGCTGATCGACACCGCCGGGCGGCTGCACAACAAGGACCACCTGATGCGCGAGCTGGAGAAGATCCGCCGCGTCATGCAGAAGCTGGATCCCAAAACCCCGCACGAGGTGCTCCTGGTGCTGGATGCCACCGCCGGGCAGAACGCCGTGCAGCAGGCCAAGGTCTTCCGCCAGTCCATGGGCGTCACCGGCCTGGTGCTGACCAAGCTGGACGGCACCGCCAAGGGCGGCGCGGCCCTGACCATCCGCCGCGAGCTGGACTTGCCGGTTCGCTACATCGGGGTGGGCGAAAAGATGGACGACCTCCAGCCCTTCGATCCGGATGCCTTTGTCGAGGCGATCTTCGGCGCGTAGGTGCCCCGGCCGCGAGTGTCGGCCGCGACCATCGGCTGGTCCCATTCCGCGAATTGCCTTCAACGCCCAGCCCGCAGCGCACGTATAGGTACCGAGGTCACTATGCTCCGTCCCCTCGCCGCGACCCTCCTGTTGATCGCAACCCTCGGCGCCGCAGATGATTACACGGCGGTGACGCCGCCGGCCGAGCGCCCCATGCTGGGCGTCGAGATGAGCCCGGTGCCGACCCACGTCCAAGAGGCCCAAGGCCTGACGCCGCAACAGGGTGTCTACGTGCAAAGCACCTTTCCCGGCACTGCTGCCCAAAGCATGCTCCTGCAGCCCGGCGACGTGATCCTGGCGGTGAACGGGGCCCCGATCACCAGCATGACCGACCTGCGCAACGAGGTCGGCCTGGGTACGGTGGGCGACACGGTCGAAGTCTCAGTGGTGCGCAATGGCGCCGTGCAGAACTACGCCGCGCCCCTGCAGTCCTGGCCCACCACCATTCCCCGCGAACCCATCGATGCGGCGGCCGAGAAGCGCTTCCGCGATTTCCAGGAACGCCGACAAACCCAGCAGCGCGACGAGGCGACTGAGCTGGCTAAGCGCGCCGATGCCGCTGCGGCGCAAGCCGGCCTGGGTGGGGGCGGGCGCGCGACCGAGCCGGGGGCGCGCGCCACCCCGGGCGAGGCCAGCGCCGCTTTCGCCGCCGCCGCCGCCGCCAACCAGGGCGGCAAGCCCCTCAATCCCCAGGTCCTGCCGCCCTGGCATATGGACATCCTGGTGGACGGCGGCACTGACCTGGATGCACCCGTGTTGGCGGCCCTGCCCCCCGTCGCCGCGCCTCAGTCAGACGGCGAAGGCCCCTGGCACCTGACCTACACCACTGCACCCTGACCTTACCATGCGCCGACTCGTCCTGTGCCTGCTGCTCGCCTCCATCGCCCTGGCTGCCGAGCAGCGGCCCCACCTGGGCGTCCAGGTTGATGAAACGTTGAGGGCCGGCGCCTTCAGTGACGGCATCCCGGTCAGCAGCGTGCGCGAGGGCACCACCGCCGCCGAAGTGGGCATCCTGGCCGGCGACCTGGTCCTGTCGGTGAACGGGCAGGTGGTGCGCAGCCTGGATGACCTCAAGAC
>JBBQTJ010000123.1:0-9315 GCA_038213315.1 Planctomycetota bacterium | reverse complement strand
GGACGCAGGTGTACGCCCGGGGTGGTGATCCCCAATTCAGTCAGCCGATCGGCCACCCGTCGCGCACCTTGACCATCAACGCGCAGGACCAGGCCGGTAGCCACTGCCCGGGTCACGGCGGCGGACAGGTGGGCCCATTCGCCAGCGCGCAGCACGGGGATGCCCAAGGCGGCCAAGCCTGATGCAAAGCGTTCCTGATTGGCGGCGGTCAGCACTGCCACCAGCGTACTGCCGGTTGCGGCGGCCTCCAAGGCACCAGCGCTTGGCGTGGTCACCACCACCCGATGCCGGGCCATGGCCGCTCCCAAGCGCGCAGCGTCCAGGCCCACCGCCAGCACCAGCCGCGAATCGATCGCCGCCAACTGATCCAGGGCATCGCGGCTGGATACCGTCGGCGAGGCCACCACGGTCACCGGCCAACCTGCCTGAAGCAAAGCCGAGGCCGCGCCCGGCAGATGTCGACCCGGATCCGTCGCCCCCAGCAGCAGCAGGACTCCGTCCGGCCGATCAGCACGGCGCACGCCGGCAAAGCCCGGGCGAAGCAGGGCATGGGCCGGACCCACGGCAGGAATGACATCCGGATAATCGCTGGGCCGGATCCCGGGCGCGGGATTCACCACCATGGCGCCCACCGGCAGGGCCCGCGAACCCGGCTGATCGTCGACAATCGCCAAAGGCACCCGCGCCGCGAGCGCCGTCAGGGCCGCCGCATCCAGGCCGTAGTGGTCCACCACCAGGGCGTCGACCTTGCCCACCAACGCCGACTCGACCGCCGCCAGCGGCGTCATCGTGCCAGGGACCACCAGCACCTGCTGACCCGCCCAGGCCCACCCATGGGCCGAACCCACCTGGTCTCGACACACCAGCGTCACCTGGGTGCCACGCCACCGCAACGCAATGGCTAGGGCCGCCAGACGGATCTGGTGTCCGGCGCCCAGCGCGGTCGAACCATCAGCAAAGCACACCACGTGCATCAGGAGGCCTTCCAGGTACGGGGATCGGTGAGCGCTTCACCGCAGTGCAGTGTGGGTAAGCGCCCCCGGACCGGAAGCGGCAGATTGGTGGCTGCCCCGGCCAGGGCCTGACGCAGCTGCCCGGGTTCATCCAAACCGATTAAAACCAGATCAATGCCCGGATGATGGCAGGCTGCGCTGATCGCCAGGGTGGCCACATCCACCCCCGCTTCGGCAGCGACAAGCTCGACCCTTTGCCGCGCCACCGCGAGCCCGGCCAGATGCGCCGGCAGCGGCGTGGCACTGAGGACGCCTTGCAGCAACACGCTGCGGACGGCGATGCGCACCTGACGCTGATGGGCCTCGCTGGCGATGGCCTCGACCACGGCCTGGTTGAGCAGGTTCCACTCCACCTGGACCTGAGTGAACAGTCGCGAACGCACCGCCGCGAGCGCGTTGTCGACGCCATACGTCGAACACCCCCACGCCCCGATGCGCGGGTCACCGGCCAAGGCGCGACGCACCTGCGTCAGGCCGGCGTTTTCTGCCGCTGGTGACCAATTGTGGAGCTGCACCACGTCCAGACGTGGGCGACGCAGGCGCGCACACGAACGCCCGATACTGCCGCTGATGGCCTCCACGGTGAAAACCCCATCCGCTGCGCACTTGGTCCAGACCGTGGCGGCGCCCTCAAGGGCACGGCCAAGTCGCTCTTCCGAGCAGCCGTAGGCCGGAGCAGTGTCGAAGGTGGTAATGCCTTCCTGTTTGGCGGCCCGGACCAGGGCGATGGCCGCCGCCTCGGACATCAATGCGGGTGGACGACCCGACACTGGCAGCCCATAGGGTAGACCGATGGAGGCGCAGCCCATGACCAGGCGGCAGGCGGCGGCCGTCATGGGCGACCGGTGCGGGAATAAAAAAAATGCTTACTGGCAGCGCCAACCATCTGCTCACCCGCGCTTGAAGATGACTTCATTGCACTCACCCAGGGTCAAGGCATCGACCGCATGCAGGTCCAGGGCCACGCGCAGAACGCGCATGCTCTCCCGATAAGCCGCCAGAGTCGTGGCGATATCTACGTCGCTATGGGCCAGGGACAGGAACTGACTACCACTGAATAGAATGCCCCGGCGCAGCATCTCTTGCTGAAAGAGGGTCTTCAATTGTAAGCCATTCCAGCGGCCCTGATCGACCATGGTGACAATGGTCCAGGGGGGCAGGCCCTGACAGCGGGCGAAACCATCCAGGGCGAATTCCTTGGCCAGGGAATTGAAGCCGTCCTGCAGGCGCGCGCCCTGGCGCCAAACGTGACTCCAATAGTCCTCGCGCTCCATCACCTCAATGGTGGCCAGGGTTGCGGCCAGGCCGAGGGTCTCGCCGCCAAAGGTGAACGAGAAAAAGATCTCCTCGAAGGGCTGCATGAACTCGCGCTTGCCGCAGACGATGGCCATGGGCAAGCCGTTCGCGCAGCCTTTGCCCATGGCGCAAAGATCGGGCGTGACCTTGAAATACTCTTGAGCCCCGCCCCGGGCGTAACGGAAACCGGTGATGACCTCATCGAAGATCAGCACGGCGCCGAAGCGCGTCGCCAGGTCACGGACCCCCTCCAGATAACCCGGCAGAGGCCGGGTCAGATTCACCGGCTCCATGATCACTGCCGCATGGGGCTTGGACGTCAGCAGCGCTTCAAGCGCCACCAGATCATTGTAGGGAAAGGTGGTGGTCAGGGCCATCACCTCAGCAGGTACGCCTTTGGCGCGCAAGCCGTAGGTCGCCTCGATGCTCCAGTCCTGCCAGCCGTGGTAGCCATGCCGGGCGATGAAGGTGCGGCCAGTCTTGGCCCGGGCAGCGCGGATGCAGGCGCTGGTGGCGTCAGAACCGTTCTTGCCGAAGCGCACGCAGCCATCGCCCTGAGCGCAGGGGACGATCTGCCTGATCTTCTCGGCCAGGGTGATTTCCAAGGGATGCATCAGGCTGAAGGTCGTGCCATCCCGCACCGTCCGCGTCACCGCCTCAACCACTGCCGGGTGGCCATGACCCAAGGTGATCGGGCCAAGCCCCATGGGATAGTCGATGAACTCATTGCCATCCACATCCCACACGTGACTTCCAGCACCCCGGGCGAGATATTTTGGCGCCACGCCGCGCACCCATTGGGTTGGCCCTTTCGACAAGGTCTGGGTGCCGGCGGGAATCAGCCCCTGGGACCGGGCCCATAAGCGCTCGCTTTCGGTGATGCGCGGTCGCGGGGCCCGCGTCTCCATGGCGGTGGCGAAGGTGCGGATGGCACCCTCGTTGGCCCGATGCGAGCGGCTGCGCGCCAAGAGTTCCGGCTGGGCGGCAAGCACCCGCTCCAGGTCTGCCAGATTGGGGTCTG
This sequence comes from Planctomycetota bacterium, assembly GCA_038213315.1. Lineage (GTDB taxonomy): Bacteria > Planctomycetota > UBA11346 > UBA11346 > UBA11346 > JBBQTJ01. The sequence goes on along the minus strand of JBBQTJ010000123.1, from coordinate 5,985 downwards.
CACTGCCGGTGGCGGCAATAATTGTGTTCACCAGGGCCAGGTCCTCGGCCCGATCCACCGACCAATGCAGCTCGCTAAGATCGGGGCCCTTGTGCGCCAGGTTCCAAGCCGGGAAGCGACCGGGCCGTTCACGCACGAAAGGCGTGACGTGCTCGCGTTCGTGTCGCTCGGTGGCCTCGCTGGCAGCGGCCTGCAGGGCCGCAACCGCCACCACCTCGCAATCAAGACCATCCGGGAAACTGGGCGGCGAGACATTGCTGGCATACGCCAACCCACCAGCGGCAAAGCGTGCCACCACCACACCGACCACGGCCGGATCGATCAGCGGACAGTCACCGGTGATGCGCACCGCCGCGTCGGCATGCCGGCTCTGTGCGGCACCTAGAAAGCGCGCGAGCACATCGTCCAGACTGCCGCGGTAAACGTCATGGCCGGCCGCCGTGACAGCCTGGGCCAACGCATCGTCACCAGGATCCGTGCTGGTCGCCAATACCACACCGGCGAGGCCGGGGATGGCCGCGGCGCGCCTCATGACCCACACCGCCAGCGGCACGTGATCAGGCCCCACCGGCGCCAACATTTTTCCCGGAAAGCGGGTCGAGGACATGCGTGCCTGGACGACGGCGATGATTTTCATGAACATGTTCCTATTACTACCGAGCAGTGTGCTGACTGCTGCTCCTGCGCCACGAGCCGAGTGCAACTCGGCGCTCCCAGGGTCGAGGACCCCAAGACACCTGGCCCCAGTGGCCCAAGGTCGGCTGTTCCTGGGAGCGCCGAGTTGCACTCGGCTCGCAGTGCAGTCCCCACGACTCCCATCACCACCATCGTCATCGCCCACCCCCCGACAGCGCCGCATTCCCTGCGGAACGTGGCGGATCGACCGCCACCCACTCCTCCCGCAGCAGGCCATAGAACACGTGATCTTCCCAACCGTCCGGGCCGGCCAGCTGGCGACGCCAGACTCCCTCGCGGGTGAAGCCGGCCTTTTCCAGGGCGCGGCCGCTGCCGACGTTGCCGGCATAGAGGCCGGCCTGCAGGCGATGCAGCTCCAAGCGGACGAAGCCGACTTGGCAGAGCGCACGGATGGCCTCGGTAGCCAACCCCTGGCCCCAGCAGTCGCGCGCACCGATGAAGTAGCTGAGGTCAGCGCAAGCATGGCGGCCCTGCACCGGACCGAGCTTGGCGTTGCCCACGTGCCGGCCGTCGCAGGTGATGGCGAAGAGCACGCTGTCACTGCTGGCCAGCATCGCAGCTACGAAGGCGCAGATGCCGTCCAGGGTCTGCTCCTGCCAGCGCGTCTCCAGGTAGCGGTTCACCGCCGGATCCTGCAACCAACCGAGATACTCTGCCGTGGCATCAGCGGGCACGCAGCGCCGCAGCACCACCCGCCCAGAGATGAAACGCTCGTCGATGGTAATGGTGGCGGGCATCTCAGATCACCTTGAAGCGCAAGCCGTGGTTCGACAGATGCGCCTTGGCCCGCAGGGGATTATTGTCGCCAAAGTTGAACAGGCTGCCCATAGCCAAGGCGCTGACTCCGGTCTGCTGAAAGGCCGCTAGCAAATGATCGTAGGTGCCCGCCCCGCCCAGAGCGATCACCGGCCGCGGGCAGGCAGTCTGCACCGCTTGGATCAGCGCCAGATCATAGCCGCCCATGGTGCCATCGCGGTCGATGGACTGGATCAGGAGCTCGCCGGCACCGGCGGCCACACAGGCGCGCACGTGTTCGCTCAGGGACACGTCCTGGCGGACCCGACCACAGTCGGACCATAGGCTCCAGCCGCCGTCCGGCTCGGCCCGGGCATCGATGCCGGCGATCACCGCCTGGGCGCCGAACACTCCGCCCACCCGCGTGATGATGCCAACGTCACGGTACAACGCTGAATTGATCACCACTTTGTCCGCACCCAGACGGATCAGGTTCGCCGCGTCCTCATCACAGACAATGCCACCGCCCAGGCTCAGGGGCATGAAGCAGACCGCCGAGACGCGCTCTAGGACGGCAATCAGCGGGGCGATGCTGCGCGCATCCCGGGCAATGTTCAGGAAGCACAATTCGTCCGCCGACTGGGCGCTGTAGACCCGCGACGAAGCTACGGGATCGCCCACGTCGCGCATGGCGCCGAAGCGCACCGTCTTGACCAGACGCTGGTCGACCAGGAGCTGGACCGGGATGATCCGTTTTTTCAGCACGTGCCATCCCAAGCGCAAAAATTTTCCAGCATTTTCAGACCGTTGGCTTGGCTTTTTTCAGGATGGAATTGCACTCCCAGGACGCTGCCCCGTGCAACCACCGCGGGGAATATCTCACCGCAGTCGGTCAAGCCCAGGATGTCGTTCGCGTCGGCCGGCGCATAGCGGTAGCTGTGCACAAAGTAGAAATCACGCCCGGTCTTCACCCCGCGCAGCACTGGATGAGATCGTTGCCACTCGACTCCATTCCAGCCGACGTGGGGGATGGATGGCACCCGGTCACCATCCAGCCGTGCAACCTGCCCAGGGATGAGATCCAAGCCGCTGGCCGCACCGCCTTCTTCACCGGTGGTGGACAGCAACTGCATGCCAAGGCAGATGCCCAGCACCGGCGTACCCGCCGCAACCCGCATGCGCACCCAGTCTCGAAAACCGCGTTCCTGCAGGCGCAGCGCCGCCGTCGCATAGCTGCCGACACCAGGCAGGATCAGATGCGAGCACGACTCGGCCTCGGGCCCAGGCTGCTCGACCACACAGATCTCCTGCCCCAGGGCATCCAAGGCATTGGCGACTGACCGCAGATTGCCCAGGGCGCAGTCGATGAGGGCGATCATTAGTTTTGCGTTTCGAGTTTCGAGTTTCGAGTTCGCATGATGCCCGAGAGGAGCGAGGCGCACAGTTCGCCCCCTGCGTCTCCCACTTCAAAACTCGAACCTCGAAACTCGAAACTCATCCCCGATACCACTGCTCGAAGTCCCAGGTCTTCGGCCCGGTCGGGATGGCCGCGAAATCCGGCTCGTGAGGCGGGATCACGGTCTTGAGCACGATGGCGTTGAACTCAGCCTCGCTGATGTCCAGGTACTTCAGGAACAGATCCAGGCTGGCGGGCTTGCGCCCCTCGTGGTCGGCCACCAGGCGGTCGGCTTCGCTCTTCGCCATGCGGCCGTGGCGCAAATCCAGGGCCACCATCTGGCTGATGCGCGAATAGCCGCGCTTGAGGAACTTGATGTAATCCCGCACGCCCTGCATCGAACATTCGATCTTTTCGTAGGGCCACATGCCGGTGGGCATGCCCTCGACGGCGTCGCCCTTCCAGCCCAGTTCGCGCTCGATGATTGCCACCTGCTCCTTCACATCCCAGGGAATGAAGGATCCCAGGCATACGCTGCGCGCCTTGAGCTGCTTCAGCTCCTTCATGGGCGGATACATGAAGGGGCCAAGATCACGGAAATCGAAATCAAAGTCCTGCTTGATCATCCCCGCCATGTCCTCGGCGGTGATCCCCAAGTTCACGAAGCGGTTGAAGCGGGTCTCGTCGACCTCTTCGACTTCGCCTTCGCGGTAGTCGTAATACGCGGTGTATTCGCTGGACGGTTCGCCCCAGAACAGCAACGGCGTCTTGTGCCGTACTGCTACCTGCATGGGGTAGGCGAAAATGCCGGTGTGGCAGTGCCAGCAGAAATCACCCTTACGGATCAATGCCTCCAGCATGACCCGCTTGACCACGCGCCAGTTCGGCGTGAACGACAGGACCTCGACCCCAAGCTGCTTGAAGGTGCGCTCGTTATTGGCGCGCAGGGTCGGTCGCATGAAGCCATGATCGAATTGCACCACCAAAGGCTTGATGCCGTAGTGCTTGACCAGGTACCACAGGGTGAAGGTCGAGTCCTTCCCACCGCTGAAGGGGACGACGCAGTCGTAGGGATGTTTACCCCGATAGGATTCCACCAAGTCGTCGAGCATTTGCCGGCGCGCCGGCCAATCGATCTTGCCATCGCGGAATTCCCGTTGGCGGCAGACATTGCACACGCCACCGGCATCGAACTCGATGGTCTCGTAGGTCTCGGGCAGGCCGCACTTCACGCAGCGCACCAGGGTGTGCTTCAGGCCGGGCGGCTGGGATGCGGCACTGAGATGCGTGTCGGCCATGAGGTCCTCCGTGGACAGTATCGGCCAGGATGCGGCAAATGTCGAGACTTAGACGTGCGCGGTAGCCAGCACCGCTTGCAGCTTGGGAACGTCCAGCCAGCGGTCGTTGAGGTCGCTGGCATAGCGGAAGCCGTCGGGCACCGACTTGCCGCCCATGCCGCGCAGGCGCTCCATGGTGGCCATGCCGGGATGGTGTACGGCTTCGGGAACGATGCTGTAGTGTTCAGGGAATTCGAGCGTGTGGCGGGCATCGTCCTCGCCAATCATCAGCTCATGCAGCTTCTCGCCCGGACGGATGCCGACCACCTTGGCCTTGACCCCGGGGGCGATGGCGGTGACCAGATCCAGCACGGTCATGCTGGGAATCTTGGGTACGAAGATCTCGCCGCCAAGCATGCGGCCAAAGTTGTCGATGACGAACTGAGCGGCATTTTCCAAGGTGATCCAGAAGCGGGTCATGCGCGGATCAGTGACCGGCAGTTCGGTGGCACCTTCGGCCACCATCTGCCGCCACTTCGGCACAATCGAGCCACGGCTGCCCAGCACATTGCCATAACGCACCACGCTGAACTTGGGGAAGCCCTTCGAGCCCACGTAAGCATTGCCCGCGACAAACAGCTTGTCGCTCACCAGCTTGGTTGCGCCATACAGATTGATGGGATTGGCGGCCTTGTCCGTGGACAAGGCGATGACCCGTTCGACGCCGCGGTCGATGCAGGCATCGACCACATTCATGGCCCCATGGATGTTGGTCTTGATGAATTCCGTGGGGTTGTATTCCGCCGCTGGCACCTGCTTCAGGGCCGCCGCATGCACCACCATGTCGACATCCTTGAAGGCGCGCATCAAGCGATCGCGGTCGCGCACATCACCTAGGAAATAACGGATCTTCTCGTGATCGAAGATGGGGTCGGACTGGCGCATCTCCCACTGCTTCAACTCATCCCGGCTGAAGACGATGACCTTGGCCGGACAGTGCTCTGTCAGGGCCTTACGGACAAAGGTCTTTCCAAAAGAGCCGGTCCCGCCGGTGACCAGAATCGTCTTGTCTTGCAACGGGAACGAGGTGTTCATCGGCATCCTTCGGCTACGGGAGCAGCCAGTGACATCACTTACGCATACGCTGTGCCAGACCATCAAGCCAGGCGATGACCTGGGTTTGGGGGGCACCAAGCAACTCGGGGTGGCAGGGCAGGCTCACCAGACCGCGATAGGCCGCCTCGGCGCCGCTCAGAGCGCTACCTCGCACTAGGCCGGAAAAAGCCGGCTGACAATGAAGCGGGATGTAGTGCACCTGAAGCTGGATGCCGTGGGCCAGTGCATCGGCGAACACCGCACGACGATCCGCCCCCAACATGTGCCAATCGATGCGCGCCGGGCAGAGGTGCCAGAAGGGCTGCTGATCAGGACAAGGCGGCGGCAGTGTCAGCCAAGGCCAGGCGCCGGCGGACGCTCGATAGCGGTCGTGCACTGCCTGACGGGCAGCCTTGAATGCTGGCAAGCGCTGACACTGGCTGATCCCCAGGGCACAGTGCAGATCTGACAGGCGCTCATTGGTCGCCGGGTGATGGAATTCGTGATACCAGGGAGCGCCGGCATCCTCGGCCGCCAAGACCCCGGTGAAGCCCTCGCGGATGATGCCGTGATGCCGCAGGCTGCGCAGCCGACGATCCACCGCAGCATCGCGTACCACGATAGCTCCACCTTCTGCCGTGGTGATGTTCTTGACCGGATGGAAGCTGAAGATCGCGCCCTCGCTCTGGGCCGAGGCTCCGGCCGGGCGTCCATCCGCCCAGGTGGAGCCAAAAGCATGCGCGGCATCCTCAAGCATGCGCACCCCACGAGGCGCAGCCACAGCGC
>JBBQTJ010000122.1:0-9460 GCA_038213315.1 Planctomycetota bacterium | reverse complement strand
GGCGCGGTAGGCGGCCAGGGCCATGGCCACGGCGCCGCGACGCTCTTGCAGCACGCCTTGATCATAGCCGGCGGTGACTGCGGCCTCGTGGTCGCCGTGCCGCGCCGCGCCGGTCAGGGCGGCCAGAAAATACCGGCTGGCCGCGGCATCGTCGCCCAGGTGGGTGCTGGCCAGTTCGCCCATGGAGACCAGGAAGCGACCCCAGGCGGGCAGGGCTGGCGGCGCACTGCTCAGGCGTTGATGCAGGGCCTCGCCCTGGGCATACAGATGCACCGGCACCGTCTGCTGTTGGGCATGGGCCGCGAGGAAGGCGTCGAGGGCGTGGGCAGCATCGTCGGGCATGGCGGCAGGGTCGGGAAATGGCGGGTGGGACAAGCACCGTCGAACCGGGCAGCGCCCCGTTGCCCCGCCAAGCCCCGCCCTAACCTGCGGCCCCTCGAAGGTGCGCCATGACTGACCACAAGCCGACCGTTGACCCGAAGACCACTCCCGGTGAGGAGCGCCTGGCCCCGCCGAAGCTCAGTTTCGCCAAGCAGGTGACGATCTGGGTCCTCATCCTGGTGGTGGGCGTGCTGTTCGGTATCGGCCAGTCGTTCTACGTGCTGATGGCGCCAGTGCAGAAGGTCGGCGAGGTGGACGCCAATCAGATCACCCAGCGGCAGTCGGTACGCCGCAAGCTGCTCGAGATCCAGGGCTTGTTGCAAAGTCCCTACGCGGCTCGCTACCTCAATGAGCAGGTCCTGGCCCAGCAGGTGGTGATGTCCCGCCGCGCGGCCGCCGAGGGTTTGCTGCCCAAGGGCGCCGACCTTGATCGCCTGGTCGAAGAGTTTCTTGATCAGCCCCTGCCCACCGATCCCCGCCGGACCAACCGCGCGGCCATTGCCGAACACACCGGCGGCCCGCTCGAACTGACCAAGGCTGATCTGCGGCTGTACTTGTCTGAAGAGAACGCGGTGCGCGCCTGGTACCTGCGCCGCGCGCCGGTGCCGGCCGTGCCGCGGACCGTCGCCGGCCTGGTCAGCGCCGCCCAGTCCGACCAGGTCGCGGTCGACGAGGTGGTCTTGGATGCCGCCAGCCTGCTGGCGCCCGTGGCCGATGACGATGCCGAGATCGGGACGCTTTATGACCGGATCAAGTCCGAGCGCTTCGTCCAGCCCGCCCAGGTCTCGCTGACCGTGGCCCATGTGGATGTGGCCGCGCTGGCCGAGCTTCAGACCGTCAGCGATGACGAGGTCGCGGCGCGCTACACCAAGGATCGGGAGGAGCTCTATAAGAAGCTCGCCATCGACCCGGCCGCCCCGCCCGAATACCGCGCGGTGACCGAGGTCGCCGATCTGGTCCGCGCCAGCGTGCGCCGGGACAAGGCCCTGGACCAGGCCCGCGCCAAAATCCTGGCCTTCGATGCCACCGCCGGCGACCTGGTCGATCAGCCTGACAATCGCGGCTTCATCGCCAGCGCCTCGGCCGCCGGCCTGGCGCTGCGCTTTGGTCTCGTGGTGTTCGAAGACCAGGGCAAGCTCAACCTCCAGGAACTGGGGACCAGGGATGACCTGATCGGCCTGTTTGCTGATGCCAAGCCGGGCTTCGTCTCGGGCCCCTTGTTGACCAATGGACCTGGCAGCACCTGGCTGCTGCTGCGTCTGGACGCCAAGGCGCCCCCCGGCACCAAGAATCTGGACGAGGTGAAGGGTGAGGTGAAGCAGCTTTTGGCCGGTCAGCGTGTCTATGCGCCGTTCATGACTGCGGTCGAAGCCGCCCGTGTCGCGGCTCAGGCCCAGGGTCTGCCCGCTTGGGCGGCCAGCGCCAGCACCGCCGGCACCTGGCCCGCCGTGGTCACCGGCACCAACCTGTCCCCGGTGGAGGAGCTGCGCGCTCCGGCCGCGCAGCTCGGCGGTCTGCCCGGCGAGGCCCGCCTGGCCGCCAGCCTGGCGACCAGCGATCGCCCGGTGGTGGTGGCGGAGGTCGGTGACGGCACCGGCGCTCAACTGCCCAAGGTCAAGCTGGTCCAGGCCCGCGACTACCGCGCCGCGCCCCCGGTCGACCCCGAGGCCGCCCGCATGGACGCCCGCCGCTATCGCGGCGCGCTCAATGAATTCCGCAGCGAGATCGTCCAGCGCGAAGCGAAGTAATTTCGCGTCTTTCCGTCCCCCGCACTCCGCAATAAGCATCATGCCCGCACTCGTCAGCAGCATCTGCCCCGCCCTCAAGCTCTTGGCCCGCGGCAAGGTTCGCGATATCTACGAGGTCGACGCGCAGCACCTGCTGTTCGTCGCCTCTGACCGGATCAGCGCCTTCGACGTGGTGATGACCAACGGCATCCCGCGTAAGGGCGAGGTGCTGACGCAGATCTCGTTGTTCTGGTTCGACCTCCTGAAAGGGGTTTGCCCGAACCACTTGGTCACCGCCGACCTGAGCCGCATGCCAGCCGTGGTGCAGCAGTACCAAGATCAGCTCACCGGTCGCAGCATGCTGGTGAAGCGGTTGAAGATCCTGCCCGTCGAAGCCATCGTGCGCGGTTATCTGACCGGCTCGGGCTTGAAAGAGTACAACAAGAGTCAGACCGTGTGCGGCCTGCCGCTGCCTGCCGGCCTGGGTGAAGCCAGCAAGCTGGACCTGCCCTTGTATACCCCGTCGACCAAAGCCGAGATCGGTGCCCACGACGAGAATATTCATCCCGACCAGGCCGCGAAGCTGCTCGGCCCCCACGCTCGGGCCGTGCAGGCCCTGGCCCTGAAGGCCTACACCACCGCCCGGGATTATGCGGCCCAGCGCGGCATCATCATCGCCGACACCAAGTTTGAATTCGGCGTCGACGCCGCCGGCGTGGTCCACCTGGCCGACGAGGTCCTGACCCCCGACAGCAGCCGCTTCTGGCCCGCCGCCACCTACCAGCAAGGCGTGGTGCAGAACAGCTTCGACAAGCAGTTCGTGCGCGACTACCTGGAACGGGTCAAGTTCGACAAGAACGGCCCCGGCATTTTGCTGCCCGACGAAGTCATCATGGGCACCCAGGCGAAGTATCTTGAGGCCTTCCGGTTGTTGACGGGGCGGGCGTTGTAGAGATTGCCACGAGGCAGGGGACGGCTGATTGCCACTAGGCGAGCTGGAGCTCGCCTGTCCCAGGGGACGGCGGATTGCCACTAGGCGAGCTGGAGCTCGCCTCTCCCAGGAAATCCATGCGATGCGTATGGGAGAGGCGAGCTCCAGCTCGCCTAGTGGTAATCGAAAGATTCAAGCCACACATGTGTCCTGCATCCTCGCCCAAAGACTGTCGCGGGCGCTAACCTGGGAGAGGCGAGCTCCAGCTCGCCTCGGGGCAATTCACTCCCCACCTACGCCCAACTCAACCGCTCCCGCAATTCCTCTGCCAGATCCGGCATGATGAAACGTAACTTGGTGCGGGCGCGGCTGGTCAGGTCGGTGCGCTGGGCGCTGAGTAGATTGACCAAGCGGCGGCGCAGGCTGGCCTCGTCCTTGCCGAGGTGGGGCACCGCCAGCCAATCCACCAGCATCTCGGCGAGGTCCTCGCCTTCGTCCTCGATCCAATGACGGGCCGCGGCGAGGTCGGTCAGGCGCAGGGCGCCGCGTCCGGCCAGATCGGCCAGGTAGTCGCCGTCGCCGGTGGCCAGGACCCGGCCCAAGGTGCGCGCCACGGTCATCTGCGCGAGGCGCGGCAGCAGGGCCTCGGCGACCTGCACGCGCAAGTGCACCGGGAAGGTGCGCGGTTCGGCGATGCGGCCCAGGGTGCGGGCCAGATCCAGCACATTGGCGGGGCCCCAGATGGTGCGCCAGCCCGCCACCGCGCGCCACTGCGTGCATAAGCGCGTGGCGATGCGCGTGACCAAGGGCACTGGCGTGTGCGCGGCGATGGCGATGCGTGACAGAGCATTGAGCAGTTCGGGCACGTCGTCGGTGTGCCGGCCCAGGCGGTCGTCCAGCACCCAGGTGACCTCGTCGGTCGCGGCATCGGTTTCAGTGACCGGCGCGCTGTCGGGCACTTCGGCCATCAACTCTTTCAGGAGCCGGTCGACGATCACCGCGCGGCGTTCGTGATCCAGGTGCGGCCCGGCGGCCAGGTGACCCAGGGCCGGCGTGGCGTGATGACCCAGGGCGCCAGTGGCGTGGTCCACCGCTAGGGCCGGAGCGCCATCGCCATCCAGCGCCGGCAAGCCAGACAGGCGCGCCGCCGCCAGCAGCAGCGCGCCGCGTTCCGGGCCGTCCTCGGTCTTGCCCAGGCGGGCCACCAGGTTCAGCACGGCGGCGGCCAGTGTCGGCGCATCTGCGTGGGTGCGTTCTAGCAGCGTGGCCAGTTCTTCGGCGGCGAGGTGACGCACATGGGGCCGGGGATGTTCTTCCAACACCCGCCACAGTGGCGCGATGGCCGGCGTGCCCAGGTCGACCAGGGCGGTGCCGACCAGATCGCGGGTGCGGTCGTCGATGTAGCGGGCCGCGACTTCTGCCAGGGGATGGACTAGGCCGGAACGCACCGCCGCGCTGGCGGGCAGCAGGCCGGGCAACTGCTGCTCTAAGATGGCGACCACATGCGGCCCCTTGGCTGCCGTCAGCAGATCGGCCAGGACCAGCACCAAGCGGTCGGCGGTGGCCGTGTCCACCAACTGGTCGCGGCAGCATTCCGCCAGCGCCCAATAGGCGCTGGTATCGGCCGCTTGGCCTAGGGCGCGGCCCACCGCCGTCAGCCGCGCCGCCAACCCGCGGGGATCCAGCCGGCGCAAAGCCGAGGCCAAGGCCATGCGCTCGCGGGGGATCTCGTCGGCGGTGGTCAGCAGGGCGACACCACGATTGACCAGGTCCTCATCCACGGTCGCCAGGGGGTCGTGGGGTCCGGCCAGCAGCACCACCAACAGCGTGTCGAGCTCAGCGCCAAGCCCAAGATTGCGGCGGAGCACGGCGTCGACGCGGCCCCGGTCCAGCTCCTGCACAGAACGCACCAGCTCGACCAAGCTGAGCCGGGCCGGCAGCAGCAGCTCGATCACCCGCTCAAGCGTGCGGTGGAAAGCGAGATGCTTGGCAAGATGCGTGAGCAGCACCACCAGGGCCGGCGTGACCTGTCCACGTTGCGCCGAGGCCACGGCGGCGGCCAGGGCCAAATCCTGCTGCTCGTCCGGTAGGGCTGCGACCGCGGGCGCCAGGCGCAGCACCGCGGCCTCGTCCCGTCGGCCCAGGGCGCGCACCAGGTCGACCACCGAGACCTGCGCGCCTGCCGTCACCAGCAGGGCGATGGCGCGTTCACGCACCGGCTCGCTGCTGTCGGCCAGCAGCATGGGCATCAATTCCGCCACCACCGACAAGGGAGGCGCGGCATAACGCAATTGCTCCAGGGCCGCCGCCCGCTGGTCATCGGCCCGCGCCGCCAGCAGACCCTCGACCGGCGCACGCAGCGCTGGCGGCATCTGGCTGACCAGGGTGGTCAGGTCGTGGACGTGCTCGCTGCTGATGGGCTCGGGCGTGGCCAGCAGGGGATTGTCCAGTTCGTCGACCAGGGCGATCACCCGCCAGCCGGCTTCGGCGATCGGCTCCGTCACCAGGACCAGATCCAGGTTGCCGCAGCCGTGCTGTCCGGCGAGGGCGGCGAACCCGGTGACATCCACGTCTTTCAAAGCCCGGTCCAGCAGCAGCGTCTTGCCGGTGTCCTGGCCCAGCACTGCGCCCAGGGCCGCCTCGGTGACGGCCAGTTGGCCCTGCAGCAGCGTGCCCAGCCGCAAAAATAAGCGCATGTCCGCGCCCGCTAGGCGCTGCAAGGTTGAAGAATCATCGACGCGTAGGCCACGGATCATGGCGGGATGGTGGCCCGCTGGCCTGCCGTGCCAGTGATGATCAGGCGTTCAGCGCACCCCGTGCACCAGGCTGCGGACCTCCTGACGGGCCGGGTCGCTGCCGGCGCTGGTGGCCATGAGCCGTTCGACGGTGCTGAGGGCACTGCGGTTGCCGCTCTGCAGCGCCAGGCCCAGCCCGGCCATGGCCACCGCCCATTGGTCGTCCAGGCCCGCCGTCTGGGCCACCAGCGGCACGTTGATGTCGCGCAGGCGGCTGGGCCCGCCGCCGGGTGGCTGCCAACGCACACGGGCGCGGGCGGCGGCTTCGTCATCTGACAGAGGTTTGGGTTGCGCCAGGAAGGGATTGGGGTCGGCGACGACCAGGGGCACGAACTCGAAGAGGGCAGTGACCTGATGGCCGGCATTGATTTCGCCGCCGTCCACTTGGTCGTTGGCGAAGTCATGGCGTGCTAGGCGCCGATTGGTGTAGCCAAGCAAACGCCAGGCGGCCACCGCGCGGGGATTGAAGAACACCTGGATCTTGGCGTCCTGGGCGACGGTCAAGGTCGACGCCACCATATTGTCGACGAAGTGGAGTTCGACATCCCGGCGGTCGGCCAGAAACTGATGCGTGCCGTTGCCTTGGTTGGCGAGTTTTTCCAACCGATCATCGCCTTCCAAACTTCGGCCCACGCCGATGGCGGACAGGAACAGGCCAGCCGCGGCCTCGCGCTTTATCAAGGCGGTCAATTCGTCGGCCCCAGTCAGGCCGACATTGAAATCCCCGTCCGTCACCAGCACCACGCGGTTGGTGCCTTCCTTCAGCCAATGCTGCCGCGCCAGTTTATAGGCGGTGGTGATGCCGGCGCTGCCGTGGGTGCCGCCCCCCGCATCCAAGCTGCGGATAGCCTGATGCAGGGCCTGACGGTCGCGGCCGTCGGTAGGCGGCAGCACGATGCGCGCGTTGCCGGCGTAGGTGACGATGGCCACACGATCATCCTCGCGCATGCGGTCCACCAAGCGATCCATCGCGTACTGCGCCAAAGGCAGGCGCTCGGGCGAGCCCATCGATCCGCTCACATCAATCAGAAAGACCAGGGACATGGCCGGTCGGTTGCTTTCTGCCGGCGGCGGCGCCGTGGCCAGGGCCACCCGCGCCAGGCGATGGGCCGGGGCCCAGGGACAGGGCATGGTCGCCGCCGACAAGCCGATGGCGTCATCGCCCTGCGGTGCGGGCCAGGCATAGGGGAAGGCATTGATCAGCTCTTCGATGCGCACCTGCTCTGGGCTGGGCCGCCGGCCGCGGCGCAGATCATCGCGCACCTGCGTCCATGCCGCATCGTCCACATCGGTGGCGATGGTCGCCGCATCGCCGCCGGCGCTCAGGGTGTCGGTGAAGAGCAGTGCCGGTGCCCAGGTCGAGCCCGGCATCGGCCGGTGCGCCACCGTGCCCAACTTCTCGCCATCGGCACCGGGACCGAGATCGCGGGCGAGGGGGCCGGGGGTGGGATCGGAGTTGGGCCGGTCGATAGGGCGCTTGGTAGCGGCCTCAATATCGGTTTGGGTTGTGCCAGTGGTGGGCCAATTGAATGGGTGGCTGCCAGCATAAGGAGTCCTGTCTTCCGCTCCTGCCGCATGCCCGTAACGCTCAGGGGTAGCACGCGAATTTAGGTCAGTTGGGCGCTGGTTGCACCCCACGATCAGCCCCAGCGCACAGGCCAGGATAAATCCAGTGACAGGAATGGTTCGGCGCATGGCAGCCTCGGGGATCAGGTAAGCAGCCGCACAATGCGTGCGGCCAGGGTGTCGGCGTGGGGGGTCATGGTCCCGGCGCGGTGCCGGAGAAAGCGATCGATCAAGGGGCCGGTGCAGGCGCCCCAGATCACGGCGGTGGTATCCGCATCGGTGGCGAGCAGGCGGGCCAGCACGCTGCGCACCGCGTCAGGATTGGTCTGGTCCAGCTCCCACGGTTGGAATTCATGGGGCGGGAAGATCAGCAAGGCCAAGGCCCGGGGCCGGGTGTCGTACCAAGTGCAGGCCAGGGCGATGAAGCGGCGCAGGGCAACAGTCGGGGTGGGCGCGGCGCCCGCGAGCGCCGCGAGATCCGCCTGCAAAGGCGCCAGGGCGACCCGGTACAGCTCGCGCCCCAGATCCTCGCGGGTGGGGAAGTGCTTGAACATCGACGCCGGCCCCACGCCCGCTTTGGCCGCAATGGCGCGGGTGGTGGCGGCTTCAAAGCCCTCGGTGGCGACCACGTCAAAGGCCGCCTCCAAGATCCGATCACGAACAAAGGCGCGGCGTCCCATTGAAAGAAAGCATATGCTTTCTTATTCCAGATGCAAGGCCCCGCAGGCGCATGGGGTAGACTCACTTCCTGCTGGCTGCGACTCTTGATCGGGTTGGACAGCGACTGCTGGACGCGGCGCAGCGAGTTCAGGTGACCGGCTCAATGGCCGCACATGCTTGTTCGAGCGACGCTCTAAGTCCTATTAAAACTCCGCATAAACGGCCGCGGAGGAAATAGATGCAGACAAGCTGCGAAATAAATGGTAACGATAACTGACTTAATGCGGCCTTCACAATGCAAGCCAAAGGATCACCCCATGCCCATGATTCATTCCCTCCTCATCGCCGTCCTGCTGAGCCTGAGCATGGTCGTATCAGCCGTGGACACCCAGATCACCATTGCCGGATCCACCACGGTATTCCCGGCGGTCGATGCTGCTCAACGGGCATACGCCGCCGCCCATCCGGGGGTGTCTTTCGTGGTCGGCCAGGGTGGTAGCGGTACGGGAATCGAAAAGGCCGGTAAAGGGGACGTCAATATCGGCATGGCCTCACGAGACCTGAAGGCTGAGGAGAAGACGCTGTATCCAGAGCTGGTCGGCACGGTGATCGGCACCGACGGATTGGCGTTGATCGTCAATGCCGAAAATCCGGTCGCAGGTTTGACCAAAGCGCAGGTGGTGGACCTCTACTGCGGCAAGATCACCGACTGGAAGGAACTGGGTGGTGCTGGTGCGGTGATTCTGGTCACCGAACAGGAGAAGGGTGGCACCATGGAGGCATTCAAGCATCACTTCGCCTTAGAAGCGCAGAGCGAGGGTGAAGGCGCGGACAGAGCGATCGTCTTTAAGGCCAAGGGCGCTGCCGCCTGGAACACCGTCCGCGCCAAGCGGGCGCCGGGCACCAAGGAGATCTTGGCCATGGTGCTGGCCGACCCGGGCGCGATTGGCTTCGTCTCGGTCGCCGCTGCCGAACGCCTTATTAAAAAGGGAGGCAACGTAAAGATGTTGGCGATCGATGGGGTCGAAGCCAGCAGCGCGCAGATCCTTGCCGGTACCTACAAGCTTACCCGCCCTCTTTTGCTGCTCGCCAAACCAACCGCCCCAACCGCAGCGAACGATTTTGTCGCCTTCATGCTGTCGGCCGAGGGCCAGGCCCTGGTGAGCGCGGCTGATTTTCTGCCAGTGAAGTGACCTGAACGTGATCTTCACCTTGAATCTGAACCGCCGCCTCATCCTGTCGGTCGGTTCGATCGCAGTGCTGCTGACGGGTGCCATGGCTTCGATCAGCCTGATCAGCCAAAACGCGACGCTGGGATCCATCGCTGCAGAGCAGCAACGGGCCGCAACCGTCATCAAGCAAGGGGAGAGCAGCCGACTGGCCGCTCTTCAGGCCGAGCA
>JBBQTJ010000121.1:0-9499 GCA_038213315.1 Planctomycetota bacterium | reverse complement strand
GCGGCGCGGGGCCTGGCGCGGGTGCGGCACACGTGTGCGCTGTTCGCGCGCGGGCGGGATGATGCGGCGGCGTAAGGAAGGCCTCGCATGTGCGCGGGAGTGGCCTGCAGCCGCCTGGCAGCCGCACTGATGGCTCGGAATTCGGCTGCTGCGGTTGGTACGATGCGCGTAGGCGATGGGGATGCTGCTGAGTGCGCAGAAAGAAATGTGTGTCCTGACTCGACTCGACTTGACTCGACTGCGGTGGTTGCCGCGGGGACCTCGCCGGCCAAAAGCAGTCCAGGAAGCAGAACTAGCAGGTCTGACGCATAAATGCAGGGTTGCCGACAGTGACCCCGCACCAATGCCGGATTCCTTATCCCATTTCGTCAGTGTCAGCGCCTCTGCTGGACGAATGCCGACCAGGGCCGACCATGCCGCCCATGACCATTGGCGCCCTCGTTACCGTCCCCGAACTTCAGGCCGAGGGCTTGGCCCGGCAGGTTGCGACCCGGGGCGGGTACACGGTGATCCGCTTTCTGACCAGCGGCGCCGAGATGACCCAGGAGGCCAACCGGGTGCTGCGTTATTGCCTGATGCCGGGCACCCGCGTGCGCTTCGCCCGCGCCGGCGCCGAGGTCGAGGGCGTCATCACTGCGGCCCGCATGGGTCGGGACGCGGCCAGCGGCCTGCTGGTCTATCGGGTCAAGGTCGGCGACGAGGCGGCCGACCAGCCGCTGCGCGAAGATGCCGTGGTCGGCGTGCCGGCCTGCCGGGATCCCCTCGAACGCTTGCTGACCGTCCAGTTCAACGACTTGCGGCCGATGTTCGCCAAGGCCGGCAGCGCCCTGCCCAGCGAGCCGTGGGGCGCCGCCACCCTGGCGGCGCGAGAAGAGCTGCTCGCTTGGCGCGATCGTGCCTGGGACCAGACCAGCGGCGTGATCGGCCTGGCGGCGGCGCGCATCCATGCCTTGCCGCATCAGATGCTGGTGGCGCAGCGAGTGCTGGCCGACCGGCAGGTGCGCTTCCTGCTCGCCGATGAGGTGGGCCTGGGCAAGACCATCGAAGCGGGCCTGATCATCCAGTCGTTGCTGGCCCTCAAGCCGGACCTGCGCGTGCTGGTGATCGTGCCCGGCGCCTTGCTCAGCCAGTGGTTCCTTGAGCTGTACGTGCGCTTCGGCGGCCAGCAGTACCTGATGCTGGACCACGAGCGTCTGCGCTCATACGCCGGCAATCCCTGGGTCGGTGAGCAGTTCGTCCTGGCCAGCGCCCGGGCGGTAGAGGAGCTGGCCGGCAAGGACGCTCTGCGCCTGGCGACCTCGAAATGGGACATGGTGGTGGTGGATGAATGCCACCGCATGCAGCCGGGCGGCGTGCTGTACAAGCGCGTGGCGGTGCTCAGCAAGGCCACGCCCCACGTGCTGCTGCTGTCGGCCACGCCGGCGCGTCAGCATCCCGACGCCTACTTGGCCCTGCTCGCCCTGCTGCAGCCGCAGGTCTGGCGTATGGATGATCTCAAGGCGTTCACCGGCCGGCTGGCGGCCCACGAACACGTGGCCACGCTGCTGGCCCGCACCATCGCCGCCCCGGTCGAGGAGTTGCCCGCGCTCGCGGCGGCGTGGCCGCTGGCCGCGCCTGGGGATGCTTTGTTGGCGGACCTGGCCGCGACTCTGACGGCCAAGCCACAGGATCCCGCAGCGCGCGAAGCCCTGGTCGACCACGTGCGCGAACACTTGCAGCTCGATCGCCGGGTGGTGCGCAATCGCCGCCAGGTGCTGGCCCGTCTGGCCACCGCCACCGGCATCGCGGCCTTTGCCCCGACCAGCCGCAGCCGCGAGACGGTGCTGTACCCGGTGGATGCGGCCGAGGCCGCGGTGCGTACTGCGGGCGCGGCCTATCGCGCCGCGCTGGTGGCGGGCCGCGACACCGTGCCGCCGCGCCTGGCCCATTGGCTTTTGCAAGTCGAGCTGGCTCTGGCCGCGCATCCGGTGGTGCTGGATCGCATGCTGGCGATGCGCGCCGCCGTGCTCGACGATCCCGCTGGCGTGGCCGAATACCGGGCCCGCGCCCGGGCCGATGAAACCTTGGCCCAGGTGCTGCGTTCGGACCTTTCAGAAAACGAGATCAACAGCCACATCGCCATCAGCGCCGCCTGTCACGCCGAGCCCGCGCGCGAAGCCGCCGTGCTGGCCGCCCTGCGCACCGCCGCCACCGCATGGAATCGCGCGTGCAGCAAGAAGCCAACCGCGCGTCTTGCGGCCTTAGTCAAGCGCTTGCAGGCTTTTTGGGCTGAATCACCGGCGGAAAAAGCGTTGGTCTTCACCACCCACAATCTGGCGGTCGGGCCTTTGGCCGCCGCCCTGCGCCTGGCCCTAGGCGAGACCACGGTGGAAACCTTCGGTGCCCACCAGGACACCGCCGAGCGTGAAGAGGCCGCTGGCCGCTTCCGCACCGATGACAAGTGCGCGGTGCTGGTCTGCGATCCCCTGGGCGGCGAAGGTCGCAATTTCCAGTTCGTATCGGTGGTTGTGCATCACGATCTGCCCTGGTCCTTGGCTGCGGTCGAACAACGCATCGGCCGGGTCGACCGCCTCGGCCGTGACGGCGACATCCCCAGCTGGCTGCTGGCCCCCAAGGATCCGCTGGCGGTCGATGCCGCCTGGGGCGAGCTGCTGGATGCGGCGGTGGGCGTGTTCAGCGCCTCATCATCAGGCTTGGAATTCGTTGCGGACGAGGTTGAGAGCCTGGCGTTGGCGGCAGCCTTGCAGGGCGGCGGCGTCGCCGTGCGCCAGGTCATCCCCGCCGCCGTCGCCCTGGTCGCCCAGGAACGCGATGCCCGGGGCAACGAGGTCGACGATGCCTTCGCCACCGCAGCGGCGGGCTATGCCGCCGCGGGCATTGCCAGCCGGGCGGTGGGCGCGGCCCGTGCGCCCGCCGGCTCGGTCGCGCGCTGGGTGCGCGGCCTGGGCGGCGAGGCGCGTCGTGATGAGGAATACCCGCAGCCTTGGAAGCTGCGCACCACCTACCACACCGAACCCCTACAAGGCGTCTACGACCGCGAGGCCGCCCTGGCCCATCCTCAGCATCAGTTCCTGGGTATCGGCCATCGCCTGATCGATCGCCTAGTGGACGATGCGGCCCGGGCCGCCTGGTGCTGCGCCGCTGCGTGGCGGCGGACCAGGCCCAATGACGTGCCGACCTGGAAGGGCCTGCGAGCGGTGTACGTGCTGACTCCGGATTATGCCGCCCTGGCCATGGCCGGTCTGCGGCTTGAGGTACTGCGGCGGCTGTTTTTGGCCGGCAGCCCCTGCCGCCTGACCATCGCGGTCAGCGACGAGGGCAGCGTGGTCACTGAGCCGGCGCTGTTGGCGGTGGTGACGCCGCCGTTCTCGGCCAAGGCCGGCGACGCAGCGTTGAGCGGCGGCACCAATCGCGAAGCCTGGACCCGCCCGATGCTGGCGGGCGACAGTGCCAAGGTCACCGCTTGGCAGGCCGAGGTTCGCCGCGCTGCGGTCGGCGCTGAGGCCCATGTCGCCACCCTGGTCGAGGGGGAACGCGCCAGCCTGCGTGCGCGCCTGGACGCCCGTCTCGCGCCCGGCCTCGCCGCCGCCCAAGCCACTGCGGCCAGCGCCCTGGCCCGTTTCGGCGCTGACCACGCCGACACCCGGCAGACTGCTGCTGAGGCCGCCGACGAACTGAAGCAGATCACCGCCCTGCGCGCGGCGGTAGACGGCGCGACGTTCACGCTAGAGACGGTGGCGTGGGTGGTGGTCTAAACCTTGAAAACGCAGATGCACAGGAGGACCAGAGATACCAGAGGAAGAGGCAGGGATTTATTGCTCGCGGGTAGCGTCTTCAAGGGGTGAGGCGGTCGTCGTTGGGCAAACCCTTTCCCTCTCAGGTTACTCTGGTGCTCAGAGTAAATCCCATCGCCGATTTTAGGCTAACGGTAGCGAGCAGCGACTCGGCGAGTGGCTGACGTCTCGTTGACCGCACAGGCCGTATGCTGTCCAGTGCCCACCGCCGCCCACCCGTGGCCACCCTCATGTCCGACTCCGACATCTTCGATTTGCAAGCTCCGCGAGCGGCACCGGCTCCCAGCGAGCCGGTGGTCGATCGCGACCAGGCGGATTTCAGTGATCTCCTGCCCCAGGCGCACGTGGTGGCGCCGCTGGTTGAGCCCCAGCGGGTAGCGACGGCTGAATTGGCCGAGGACGCCCGCACGGTAACCGCGCCGGTGCGCGAGCCGTCGCCCGGACCAGCGGTGCCGGTGCCGCGCTACGTGCTGCTGGCCGACGCGCGCACCGCGCCCAAGCCCCTGCCGGTGCCGAAAGAGGCTGCCCTGCCACCGCCGCCGCCACCCGCGCCCTATGCCTTCGTCGAGACTCAGCTTCGCCCGGCGCCGCCACTGACCGAGGCCGCGGCGGTCGCGGCGGCGGTCTTCGCTGCGGCCGAGGCCGCGCGCCTGGCTCATCGCCAGCGGGTGGACGGAGCGGTGCGCCTTGACCATCTGGCGGAGCGGCTGCGTCTGGAGCGGTCGGTGCTGATCTGGGCGGTGGTGCAGACCGCCATCATCGGCTGGGGCATCTGGACTCTGGGCGGCGCCGTCGCCGGCGCGGGCCTGGGCCTGCTGGCGGGCTGGCTGGCGCGGCGGGCGACGCCGTTGCCGGCCATGTTGGCAGCGCTCGCCGGCTTGGCCCTCATCGGCTTGGTGCCGATGCTGCGCGTGGCCTTGGGCGGCAGGCCGACGAACGACGGCACGGAGCCGCCGCTGACCTTCCCCGTACTGCTGCCCCCGCTGGCGCTGCTGGTGTGGTGGTGGTGGTGGCTGCTGCGTCAGGGCCGGGACCAGGCTCTGCTGGCGGTGCCAGTGGTGGCGACGTCCCTGTTACGGAGCGGGACGGTGCCCAGCGTGTTGGTCGTCCATGGCGAGCACGTACGCCAAGTTGCGGTCGCGAACGATTGCGTCGCCGCCATGGTGCGGCTGCGCAAGCACGGTGGCGTGGTGGGCGCGGGCATGCTGTGGATCTGGCTGACCGCGTGGCTCCAGTGGTTCACCCTGGGCGGCGGCGGCCCTGGACCGTTGGCCGGGCTCGCCGGCATGTCTGGTGAGCAACCCGACCTGTCGCGCACGCTGCTCGCCCTGGTTGGCGGCGCCGGTGCGTGGCTGGTGGTCCGCCTGGGCGGCGGCGCGGTCACCGGGATGCTTGGCTATGGCCTGCCGGTCGCGCTCGCGGGCGGCGTGCTGGTGGCCATGGGGCTGGCCGGCTTCCAGCCCCTGCTCGGCTTCTGGGTGTGGGCCGCCTGGGTGGTGTCCGGCGGCATGCTGGGCCTGGCCGTGGCCCAGGCGGACGTGGCCGTGCGCCAGCGCACCGGCTAGTGAGTTTCGAGGGACTTCCTGGTGTCTGCCTCCTATCTCGAAACTCGAAACTGGAAACTGGGCGAAGCTAAGCGAAGCCCTCACACCGGCAGCGGCTTGAGCTGCTCCAGCTTCCAGTGTGCTGTTCACTCACCTCTTCGCGGATCTCGATGCTTGCGCCGTCAGGGTGCCAATGGTCAGGGCGCCGTTAGGGTTGTGGACTCTTCATCAGTGCACCGATCTCATCCAGGCTCGCTGCGAATCGTTCATGTGCCGGTTCTGGGCCGCGAGGTGGAATCTCGTTAAGCAGTTCCCCAGCCGTCCCCAAGATCTCCGAGGTAGTGAGGTACAGCTTCGTGGCATCATCCACGTCGCCACGGAGAGACTCCAAAAGCTGAGCGTAGGGTCCGTTTTGATCAATCATTTGCTGGGCTATCATACTGGTCCAATAAAGCTGTTGCTGATGGCGCAGGCCCTGGTTTTTAGCGTCATTCAGGCTGACCCGCAGCCGGTTGGCGGCCTGGCGGGATTGCTCCTGGCGGCCAGCTTCCTGACCGGCAGATGACCAATCCTGTTCGACCCGGATCAGGCGGTCGAGTAGGGCGTCGTCCGCCGCCACTGACGGCCGGTTGCTGGCCTTGACCTGTCGTTCAGTCAGTTGCTGGACCAGCCTTTGATGGCGCGCCGCGAGGACTTGGCCCTGTCGGTTCAGCACTTGCAGGTGCTGGTCGCCCAGCAGCGCATCGACGGCGGCGAACAGGATCATGGCACGGCCTTCTTCGTGCGCGTTGGGCAACGTTGCGGTGATGGTTGGCGTTATTTCCGTCACCTTATTGTCGAGCAGTGCGGTGAGTTGGACGAGTACCTTGGCATCAGCGCCGGCGATGATCGCACCAACTTGGTCATAACGTGTGTTGGCATCCTGGATGACCGGGTCCTCGAGTTGCAGGCGTAGGAGCCGGGCGGCCTGTCGGGTCACGGTCGCGCGGATGGCCGTCGCCAGGGGGTCTGTGCCAAGTGGCGCGCGTAGGTGAATGAGGAGTTCATGCGCGAGACGGGCCCGCTGGGCGGCGATGGTCAGTGTCTTTTCGCCTGGGACGATGGCAGAACCGTCAGTCGAGAGCGGCAGCCAGGCACCGGCGCTGACCTCGGTGATGGCGGTCGACAGGGTCGGATCGTCAGCTGCCAGGGCTCCTATGCCCCCGATCGACGATTGCAGTGCCGCTACCGCCATAAGCCATTCCGCTGCGTACGAATCCCGTGACGCTCGATCCTCGGTATGGGCGATGGACGCCTCGATCCGGCCGAGCGCCGCTTCGGTGCCAAGGGTCTCCAGCTTGGTTTTCATTGCTGCCGAGGTGGCCGCCGCGGCGCAGCGCGCCAAGGCGGCATCAAGGTCGGCCATGGACCGACCGAGCAGTGTCGCGATCTCCGCGCCGCGTTTGCCATGGGCTTGCCCGATCGCCGCCAGCCGGTTCAGGGCCGTGCCAACTGAGGGTGGCGCCGCAATGGCGAGTAGTCGAACGTTGGCGATGGCCTGTTGCTCCTCGCCGGCTGACGCTGCGGCCATGGCCAGCAGCAGCATCGCCGGCAGGAGCCGCCAGCACAGCAGGCTCATACCGGCAGCGGCTTGATCTGTTCCAACTTCCAGATCTCGCGGTTGTATTCCATCATGGTGCGGTCGGTGCTGAACTTGCCGCTCAGGGCGGTGTTCATGATGCTGCTGGTGACCCAGCGGTCCTGGTCCTGGTAAGCGGCGGCGGCTTCGCGCTGGGCGCGGCAGTAGTCGGCGAAGTCGGCGCACACGAACCAGTAGTCGCCCCAGCTGGTGAGGGTGCCAAGGATGTCGTCGAAGATGCCCGGTTCGAGCTGGTTGAAGTGGCCGCTGCGGATCAGGCTGATGACCCGGCCCAGGTCGGGGTCGGCGGCGACCACCTCGTCGGGCTTGTAGTCCTTGCGGCGGTCGGCGATCTGTTCGGTGGTGGCTCCGAATAGGAAGAAGTGCTGGTCGCCCACTTCCTCGCGGATCTCGATATTGGCGCCGTCGAGGGTGCCGATGGTCAGGGCGCCGTTCATCATGAACTTCATGTTGCCGGTGCCCGAGGCTTCCTTGCCGGCGGTGCTGATCTGCTCGCTGAGGTCGGCGGCTGGACAGATCTTCTCCATCTGTGAAACGCGGTAGTCGGGCAGGTAGGCGATGCGCAGCAGATCCTTGACGTCAGGGTCGGCGTTGACCACCTCGGCGACATTATTGATGAATTTGATGATCTGCTTGGCCATCTGGTAGCCGGGCGCAGCCTTGCCGCCGAACAGCACGCAGCGTTTGGTCCAGCCCTTGGTGTCGCCGCGCTTCAGGCGGTCGTAAAGGTGGATTACATGCAGCGCATTGAGCAGCTGGCGCTTGTACTCGTGGATGCGCTTGACCTGCACATCGAAGATGGCGTCGACGGGGAAGTCCACGCCGCAGTCGCGGCGCACCACCTTGGCCAGGACCTCTTTGTTGGCCTGTTTGACGGCGCGCCACTGGGCGCGGAAGGCTT
The DNA here is from genome assembly GCA_038213315.1 of Planctomycetota bacterium. Classification (GTDB taxonomy): domain Bacteria; phylum Planctomycetota; class UBA11346; order UBA11346; family UBA11346; genus JBBQTJ01. The sequence continues at coordinate 1,621 of JBBQTJ010000121.1, read as the reverse complement.
TGTCCTTGGCCAGGGGCACCAGCTTCTTGAGCTGGGACAGGTCGGTGATCCAGCTGTCGCCGATGTTGGTGGTGATGAGGTCGGCCAGACCAGGATTGCACATCGCCAGCCAGCGGCGCTGGGTGACGCCATTGGTCTTGTTGTTGAAGCGTTCGGGCCACAGCTCGGCGAAGTCGCGGAACAAGCCGGCGATCAGCAGATCGCTATGCAACTTGGCGACGCCATTGACCGACATGCTGCCGACGATGGCTAGGTAGGCCATGCGCACCATCGGGACGCGGCCTTCTTCGATGATCGAGAGGCGGGCCATGCGTGCGCCATCGCCGGGCCATTTGTTGGCGACCATGCGCATGAAGCGCGCATTGATCTCGAGAATGATCTCGGCGGGACGGGGCAGCAGAGCCTTCATCAGCGGCAGGGCCCACTTCTCAAGCGCCTCGGGCAGCAGGGTGTGGTTGGTATAGGCCATGCAGCGGGTGACGATGGTCCAGGACTCGTCCCAGCCCAGGCGGTGGTCATCCATCAGGAGGCGCATCAGCTCGGCCACCGCGATGGTCGGGTGGGTGTCATTCAGCTGGAAGACGTTCTTGTCAGCGAAATCACGGAAATCCGCGCCATGGTGCGAGACCCAGCGGCGGACGATGTCGCCCAGGCTGGCGGCGGCCAGGAAGTACTGCTGCTTCAGGCGCAGCTCTTTGCCGCTCTCGCTCTTGTCGTTGGGGTAGAGCACCCGCGAGATGTTCTCGGCGCTGCTTTGCGCCTGCACGGCGGTGCCATAGTCGCCAGCGTTGAAGCTGCCCAGGTCGAAGCGCTGGTCGGCCTCGGCCTTCCAAAGGCGCAAGGTGTTGACCGTGCCGTTGCGGTAGCCGGGCACCGGGTAGTCGTACGGGACGGCCATGACATCGGTGGAACCGACCCAGCGCACCCGGGTGGAGCCGCGCTCGTCCTTGTAGAATTCGCTGCGACCGCCGAAGCGCACCCGCTGGCTGTACTCGATGCGCTGGAGCTCCCAGGGCATGCCCCAGGCCAGCCAGTTGTCAGGCTCCTCGACCTGGCTCCCGTTGACGATGCGCTGGCGGAACATGCCGTAGTCATAGCGGATGCCGTAACCGAACACCGGCAGCTGCAGGGTGGCGCAGCTGTCCATGAAGCACGCGGCCAGGCGGCCCAGGCCACCATTTCCCAAGCCGGCGTCATGCTCTTCCTCGACCATGTCTTCAAGGCTGAGGCCCAGCCCGCGCAGGCCCTGGGCAGCGGGGCCGGTCAGGCCCAGGTTGAGGAGGGCGTTGCCCAGGGCCCGGCCCATGAGGAACTCCATCGACAGGTAGTAGCCGCGCCGCGCGTCCTGATTGTAATAGGCGGCATGGGTCGCCTTCCAGCGTTCCATGAGGCGGTCGCGGGTAGCCAGGACCGTGGCGGTGTAGCGGTAGCGGTTGTTGACCGAATGAGTGTCGCGGCCCAGCGTGTAGCTAAGGTGGCGGACGATGTCCTCCCGCAGACTGGGCGCATCCATCCCCAGACCTGCACTGATCGGTTGGGTCTCCGCCGATTCGGCTGTGGTGATCGTCGCCGTCGTCGAGGTGGGGCGCTTCATGGAGGTGGACTTGGTTTTGGCCATGGG
>JBBQTJ010000120.1:0-9518 GCA_038213315.1 Planctomycetota bacterium | reverse complement strand
GCTTTGGGCATGCGGGCCTGCGAAATCTGTATCCACTATTAGTCTACTCCTCACGCGGAGTACGCTAGCGCTATCGCGACAGTTCTCGCGCAGGACTGATTTGCGGCGCGTTATAGACCTTAAAAATTCTATTTAGTACTTTTGTCCCCCTGCAAGCGTCTTGTTTGCCCGACATTTCTGAGAATCAGACCGTCGAGCAAGCTGTTCTCGGAGTCCGAGATCGCCTTCGGTTGGATTTGTGCGAGTCTCGCGCTATCACGTATATGGAAGATCTCGTGGAAGCGAGCTTGTCAAACAAGATGTGGATCGCTGTCGACGCAATGCATCAACTTGGCAAGAACTTTTGAGTCAGAGAGGCTTAGCCTTTGTTGTTTTTATAGCCAAATTGCGCTTACAAATCGCGACTAGTGCCCGCGTATGGGACAACGCGTTTATACAATATATTTATATACAATGCTTAAACCACCCGTATGGATGCATTACAACTAGATTGATTGGAGCTCGAGTCAGTTTAGAGCAAGTCGGCTGCGTATTATTCGTCGCCCCCGTAGGGCGCGATTGACGGGTGCCTTTTTGGATGCAGAAGGCTGCTGGACTTTGTCACCACAGTGCGGGCACCACATGGGAACAACCCGGTTCATGTGCGCTCCGCATCACATGTGCGCAGAAGAAGAAAAAAACGTATCACAGGCGCCTTTTTTCACCTCACCTCGCAGGCGACCATCGGCAATATTGGCGTGATCTTCCAGAAACCCGACGGGACCATGGACTTCGCCAGCGAAAAGGCCGAGACCATGGTGCGCGCCCTGCTCAAGCAGTCCGCCGAGCATCGCGGCTGGAACCGCGGCAAGCTGCTGAAGATGACCGCCCGCAACCAGGAGCTGTATCGCTTTGACGTCGCTGGCACCACCACCTGGGTGATCGAAGAGGATTTGGCCGCCTACCTGGCCGCGCATCCCGGAGCTACCCGCCCGACGGTACCGGACAAGGGCAAGGACTTGCTGATCACCTACACTGCGCCCGAGGCCGTCCGCGAAGGCATGGCCACCGCGCTGCACACCGACCTGGCGGCCTTCTATCACGACCTGGGCATCGATGCCGCTGCGGTTCGCGATTTATCTCCGACGCAGACCGAGACCGTCGCCCGCGCCCTGGCCGGCTTCGCGCCCTTGCTGGCCGGGCTGGCGGCGCTGTTCCTGATGATCGAACTGAAGGCGCCCGGCGTCGGTCTGTGGATCAGTCTCAGCGGCGTATGCGCTGCCTTATTCTTCATCTGCCAGTTCTATCAGGAACTGGCCGGCGCCCCCGAGGTGATCCTGGTCATCGTCGCGGTGGCGATCATCGCTGCGGACTTGTTCTGGCTGCACACCGGGGGCATGGTCGCCATGGCGGGCGCGGCCCTGGGATTGGGCGGGCTCATCCTTGCCTTCATGCCGGATGTCTCCCAGTTCGCCCCTTCAACCGAGGGTTGGAGCGCATCCTTGGCCGCCGCCGTGACGCAAAGCCTGTTCGCCTTGGCGATGATGGCGGTGGGCGCCACGGTCATCGTCCTCACCCTGCCGAAGAATCCGCTGGTGGCGCGCCTTACCTTGAAGCGCGAGCTGTCCGCCAACGCCACTGATCCCGCCACCACCCATGATCTGGTCGGCCGGCGTGGCCTGGCGCGCAGCGCTCTGCGTCCCGGCGGCACCATCGACGTGGACGGTCAGAGCCTGAGCGCGGTGTCCGAGCAAGGCGAGTTCGTCCCGGCGGGCACCGCGGTCGAGGTTGTCGCCTTCAGCCTGGGCGAAGCGGTGGTCCGCCCGGTAACCGCAGGTGGCGCATGAGCCCTGACCTCCTTGCCGCTGCCGCTGCCTCCGCCAACGATGGCGATGCCGGTCGCCTGCTCATCGCCGTCCTGCTGTTGCTGGCCGCCGTGGCCTTGGCGGTGATCGAGTTCGTGGTGGTCAGCATGGGCCTGTTGACCCTGGCGGCCCTGGGCTGCGCCACCGGCGCGGTCCTGCTCGCGTTCAGCGTCTCGCCGTTGGCGGGCTGGTGGTTCGTGATGGCCACCGCCGTCGCAGCCGTGGGCACCCTGATCGCCGGTCTGGGCCTGCTGCGCCGCCTAACGGCCGGACCAAGCATTACCGCTGCTGCCGGCTATGCCCATCAGGTCGCCGGCAACCTGATGGTCGGCGCGGATGGCATTCTGCTGACCGATGCCTGGCCCACCGGGCGGGCCCGCTTCGGCGACGCTGAATTGCACGTCAGCGTGGCGGCCGGCGGCCTGCCCCGCGGTAGCGCCGTGCGCGTCCTCCATCTCGATGGCGCGGTGATCACCGTCTGCGCCATCACCTGAACCCCTCCAACCACCCGGGACCACCATGGACTACCTGCAAAACCTCTTCACCAACCCGATCATCCCCCTCGCCATTCTCGCAGGTCTGGGATTGTTCTTCGTCCTCTTCATCAGTCCCGTCCAGCTATGGTTCCAGGCCTTCGTCTCGAACGCGCCGGTCAGCCTGGTGGGCATCTTCCTGATGCGCTTCCGCAAGGTGAACCCGGCAGTGATCGTCAATGCACGCATCGGCGCCAAAAAGGCCGGCATCGACATCACCACCGATGCGCTGGAGTCCCTGCTCCTGGCCGGCGGCAACGTCAACCGGGTGGTGCATGCGGTGATCAATGCCAACAAGGCGGGCATCCCCCTCGGCTTCGATACCGCCTGCGCCATCGACCTAGCCGGACGCGACGTCCTGGATGCGGTGCAGACCTCGGTGAATCCCAAGGTCATCGATGTCCCGGCGCAGGGCAGCGGCATGGGCACCATCGACGGCGTGGCCGGCAATGGCATTCAGCTGAAGGTGAAGGCGCGCGTTACCGTGCGCACCAATCTGGCCCGCCTGGTCGGCGGCGCCACCGAGGCCACCATCGTCGCCCGCGTCGGCCAGGGCATTGTCAGCACCATCGGCGCAGCCAATGACCACATGCGCGTGCTCGAAAACCCCCGCGCCATCGCCAAGGAAGTACTCAGCGCCGGTCTCGATTCCGGCACCGCTTTCGACATCCTCTCAATCGATATCGCCGACATCATCGTCGGCGAGAACATCGGCGCGCGCCTGAACACCGATAAGGCCCAGGCCGACCTGAAGGTGGCCCAGGCCGAGGCCGAGAAGCGTCGCGCCATGGCCGTGGCCAACGAGCAGGAAATGCGGGCCCTGGTCGAGGAAAACCGCGCCAAGGTGGTGCTGGCCGAAGCCGAGGTGCCCCTGGCCATGGCCGAAGCCTTCCGCAGCGGCCGCCTGGGCGTGATGGATTATTATCAGATGAAGAATATCCAGGCCGATACCGCCATGCGCACCAGCATCGCCACCCCCGACAAGCCCACCCAGCCGGACCGTAACCCCCACGAATAAGCCTGTCGCGCTTACGCCCATGCCACCACTTCCTGGGGACTGCTTATGAGTTTTCTTGACGAACTGCTCAAGACCATCCAAGACGCCACGCGCGAGCCCCCCGCGCCTGAGCCGGTGGTACGTCGTCGGGCACCGGCACCGGTGCCTGTGGCGGAAATGGAACCCCAGCGGGCGACTCATCCCTATCCCCGCGCCAGGTTGGCACTGGCGGTGCGGGAGACGGTGCCAGCAGTTCTTCCGATTCCTGCACACCCCTCGGCGCAGTCATTGCGGGTGGCCTTGCGGTCACCGGCGGCGCTGCGGCAGGCGTTGCTTTTGCGGGAGGTGCTTGGGCCGCCGCTGGCGTTGCGGCGACCTTAGGCAAAACAGCAGCCGGCGGGACGCCGGCGATCCCGGGAGAGAGCGATAGCAGGCCGGCGGGACGCCGGCGATTCTGGAGTAGACCTCGACTCGCCGGCGTCTCGCCGGCTCGTTGCCTTCACCCAACGCAAGAACCCCGGCCTTACGGTCGGGGTTCTTGCGTTGGGCGTCTGGGACGCCGACGAGTTGAGGTGGATTACTTGGTGACGGTGTTGTGCAGGTCGAGGATCTCGGCCCAGCCGAAGCCCACCGCTGCGAGGAGGCCGATGAAGGCCACCACCACCAGCCAAAGATAGATCTTGTCCTGGTCTTCCATGGGGTGCCCTTTGGCTTACAGCCGGTTGGTGGCGGAATCGCCCTGCTGGATCTGCAGGCTGTTCTGATTCCACGACTCGGGGATGACGCGGCAGGCGGCCATGTCCTTCATGACCTTCTCGACGCGCACCTTGCAGATGTACTGGTTGCCACGGTAGACGATGAATTCGATGCCTTCGGCGACACCTTCTTCGACGCCGATCTTGAGCATGACCAGATCCTGCTGGCCGTTGGGCGCGACGCGCACGGCGGCGACCACCGAGTTCAGGTACTTGTCGCTGGCCTTCTCGTCCACCACCGAGGTGTAGATCTTGGGGAAGCGCTCGCGCAGCAGGGCGACGATGGCCTTGTGCTCGCGCAGCTCCTTGTCCAGCTTGGCCAAGTCTTCAGCGCGCTTGGTCAGCTCGGTCTGGGTATTGTTGAGATCGTCCTCGACCTCGGCCAGCTTGATGTTCAGGCTGTGGGCCACGGCGCGCGCGACCTGGGCAATGCTGGCCAGCTCAGTGTTGCGCTGACGGACGCGACTCAGGCTCTGCTGGGAGGCCTCATAGTCCTCTTTCAGGGCGGTGTACTTGGTCTCGCGAGTCATCGCTTCCGTCTTCGACAGGTTGATTTCCTGCTGAAGGACGCCCTTCTCGTCTTCAACAACCTTCATCTTGGCCTGCAAGTCGGTCATCGCCCCGGCCAGAACGGAGACGTTGTACTGCGCCTTGACCATTTCGAGGGTAACGTCGGCCAGCTTCTGGTCGCGGATCTCGACCTGCTGCTTGGCCAGGGTGGTATCCTCGTTCCAGCGCCGCTTCCAGTTTTCTCGGGTGGCGTACGAGACCATGTTCGTGAAGGCGACGCCCAGCGAGGCAATCACGATGAGGACGATGAAGACTTTAACGGTGGTGCTCATTGCACGGGCTCCGGAGGATCTCGTTTACTGGGCGGCAGGGGCGTCGGCAGGGACCACAGCCGCAGCAGCGGGCGTGGCAGCAGCGACGGCAGTCGCCCCCTGATCGCGGACATTCAGGCGCTGCTGCTGTTGCAGGGCGCCAAGCTGAGCGGCCGGAACAGTGCCGTAGCCAACCGCCTCGGCGGCGGCGGTACGGACCTGCAGGGCACCGGTGGCATCGTTCTCGTCGGCAAACTTCAGGCCGCTGGCCAGGAAGGGCGCGACCGCGGCATCGGCCGGGTCGAGCATGCCGAAGAGGCCAAGGAAGGCGGCGCGGGTACCTGGCTTGAGCTGGGCATCCTGGGCGCCATAGACAGCGGCAGCCTTGGCCAGGTGACCCTTCACGGTCGCAGCGGAGGGGCCCATGCTGGCCACACCCAAGGCTTTGCAGGCTTCGATGCGCAGGGCATCGACGCGCGCATCCAGGGTTGCCGCAAGCTTCTCGGCGGCCGCACCCAGGTCGAACTGCGTGCGCATGGGATTGGGGGCCTGCAGGGCCAGCGCGGCGCGCAACGCCACGTCTTCGGCGGCCTCGCGGTTCACATTGGGCTGCTCGGCATCCTTCAGCGCCAGTTCGATCTGACCAGCCAGGTCATCAGCGGTGAAGGGGCGCTTAACAAAGCCCTTCACGTTGCCTTTGCCTTCGATGGCCTTCTGGATCTTGTTGGCCAGCTCCGGGTCTTCGGGCAGCGAAATGAACACCGGGGTCTTGGCCGAGCGCGGATCAGTGGCCAGCTTCTCGACCAGGGTCACGGCCTGCTGCTCAGGCACCTTGATCAGCGCACCGTGTTCATCCTTGAGGGACGGCAACAGGTCGCCGGCGATGACGATGGCGTCCTTGATCGGCGCTTCTTCGAGGCGCTGGACAGCTTCAAAGCCGTCGGCCGCGGTGTAGGCCATCATGCCTTTGTTCTGCAGGGCTTCGCGACCGCTGTTGCGGTTGCGGTAATCCTGATCGACGAGCATGACCACGCGCATGCCCCATTCGCCGACGGCGTCCGCCAGAATGGGCACCACCTTCTCGGCATTGAAGAACTCGACGGCCGGATCCAGGTGGGCCAAGGTGATGGCGGCCTGGTAACGGATCAGCTTGTCGGGGTGATCAAGGGCGGCGACCAGGGCCGAGCCGGCCTTTTCAGGGGCCAGACCTTCTGCCTTGGTGGGCAGGTGACTGTCGGCGCGAGCCAGGGCCCGGTCTTCGAGCGCGCGCATCAGGTAGGCGGCCACATCGGCGCGCTCGCTGACGATCGACTGCTGCACCGCGCGATAGAGATTGACCGCACCTGCCATCTTCACGCGGTTGCCGACTTCAGCCAAGGCGGACACCCGCATGGCGATGGCGTCAAGCTGCTCATCCGGGCGCTGGTCGGCCAGAGGGATGGTGCTCTCTTTGGCCAGGCGGATGCGCAGTGTGGTCTCGACCGCTTCGGCGGCATAGACCGCCGTGAGGATCGGATGATACGACGCGTTTTCGGGGAAGAGGGCGATGCCTTGGAAGACGATCTCCTCGGCCATCAGCTCGTTCCAGGCGTAACGGGGTACGCGCTTGTAGGTCAGCTGCTGACCCGCTGCGGCGTCGTCCTGCCACTGCCACATCAGGCTCTCGTTGGCGACCATCTCGTCGCGCACCAGGTCGCCGGCGCGGAAATAGCGCAGCGCCTCGTTGAAGTAGAGCTGTTCGGCGGTCGGCACCGCGGCCATGCGGTTGGCCTTGCGGATCGCCTCGATGGTGTTCACCGCTACGCGCTTGGTGGTCTCTTCGCCGGCAGCAGCCGCCAGATGAGCCGCCTGGGGCAGGGCACGGGCATCACCGATGTCGGCCAGGACGGCCAGCACCGAGGTGACCTGCCGCTGGTCCTTGGACTTCAGACATTCGATCAGGGGCACCACGGCGCGGTAACCCATCTTGGTCAACACCACCCGGGTCAGCGAGCGCAGATCGTCTTGACGATTGTCGGACAGCGCGGCCACCAGGGGCGGCACCGCGATCGGGCCGACGGCGACCAGCTCGAGGGTGGCGGCAACGCGCTCCTCTTCACTGGCGCGCAGCTTTTCGATCAGCAGCGCCAGATAGGCGGGATCCTGACGCAGGGACTTCTGATGGATGCGGGCCTTGACCAGAAGGTCTTTGAGCACGTCGTCGAGCTCATCGTATTCCATCATCTTCATGAGCAGGCCGTCGCCGGCCGCCAGATAGAACTGGAAGAGAAGCTGATTGTCCGGCTCAAGCTTCAGCGCGGCGCTGAAGGAGGCGGCCGCCTGCTGGTGACGGCCAACCCGGAATTCCTTTACCCCTTGAGCGAGGAGTTCCTTGGCCTGGGCCGAGGTCGCGAGCCTGGCATCGGGCGTGAACTCGGCACCGAAGGCCATGCCGCCAAGGGTGGCGGAGAGCAGGACGGCAGCGAGCAGCTTCTTCGACATCACGGCCTCCATAGGTGCGGCTGGCGCGTCGGCGCGACAGGGACACCCGTCAGGGAGGTCGCATCTTTGGGAAGGGGGGGATGCGGCTCAACCCGGCGGAGCGAACCCGGACCCAGGGTGTATGATGGACCGGAGCTAAGGGTTAGGGGCATTGGGACAGCCGTCGCGAGGTCGCGGCGTCGCGGGGTCGCGGGGTCAATTGTCATCGACAAAAGCCGCGCGTCAGGGCTGGAAGTGGGGCCCCGAGAAGTCGCGAAGTCGCGAGGTCGCGGGGTCGCGAAGTCGCGGAGTCGCGGGGTCATGATGGCGACGGCGGTCGACAACCGCGCTGCGCCCGGCATGGTGCGGCCTCGCCCGGCCGCTCCCGCGTCGAGTCGACCCCGCGAGCCCGCGACTTCGTAATCTCGTGACCCCGTGACGGCTGTCTTCATGCACCTGACACTGCCCGCCCCCGCCAAGGTGAACCTTTATCTGGAAGTCCTGGGGCGGCGTCCCGACGGCTTCCATGCCCTTGAGACGATTTTTCAAACCCTGGACCTGGCGGACGAGATCTCGGTGACGGTGACCGCAGGCAGCGGCGTCGCCTTGCAGTGCATCGCGCCGGGCGTCCCCGCCGATGCCACCAATCTCGCCTGGCGCGCGGCCGCCGCTTATCTGGCCGAGCGGCCGCTGGGCCACGTCGACCTGACCTTGATCAAGCGCATCCCACATGGAGCCGGACTGGGCGGCGGCAGCAGCGATGCCGCCGCGGTGCTGCGCGCGCTGGCCCAGCTTGACGCCCAGCCACTGCCGGCCGCGCGGCTGCACGCCATCGCCGCCGAACTGGGCTCTGATGTCCCTTTTTTCCTGCTCGGCGGCACGGCGCTGGCCCATGGACGCGGTGAGGTGCTCACGCCGCTGCCGCCTGCGCCAGCAACGTCGGTGACGGTGTTGATGCCCGCCGCGCATCTGCCCACGCCTGCGGTCTTCACTGCGCTGACCGACGCCGAGCGCGGCCCACGCCCAGCTCAGGGCCGGATCTTGGCCGAGCGCCTGGCGACTGGCCATATCCCCTTGTTCAATCGCCTGACTGGCCCGGCCCGCCGCCTCTGTCCGGCCGCCGCTGCGTTGCTCGACCACCTCGCAACTACCGGCCTGCCGCACCTGCTGTCCGGCTCGGGGGCCTCCTGTTTTGTGCTAGGCGAGATCGAGCCACCCCCGGGCGTGCGCGCCTACAGGACGCGGTTTGCGTGACCTTGGCTTGGTGATGGCCCTGCGTCGTCTCAAACTCAGACTCTACTTGACTAACCCCCTATCCGGCGAATCGTGGGCCGCTTGTGTCCGCGCTCGGACCCAGAGGACCCATGACTGAAGAACTAGTGCCCGAAACTGGCCGCGTGGTCAAAGAGAAAGCCTCACAGGAGGAGATCTATCGCATCATGCGCACTGACATCGAGGCCGGGTCCTACCCCGCCTCCAGCCGGTTGCCTTCGGTACGCACCCTGGCCAAGCGCTTCAGCGCCAGCCCCAACACCATCAGCAAGGTAGTCAGCCGCTTGATGGAGTCCGGCCTGTGCACTGCCCGGCGCGGCGTGGGCTTGTTCGTGCGTAGCCTGCCCAACCGTAAGCTCACCCTGCTGGTGGGCTCCAGCAGCCCCGAACCCCGGGACGACTTTTTCGGCCATGTGGAGCGCCGTATCGCCGAGCGCTGCCATGCCGATGGCATCGAGATCGAACGCTACCACATCATCACTGGCGACCCCGCCTATGGCCCGGATGTCGACCGCATCCGCCGCCCCGGCCGCGTGATCCTCTGCATCGGTTTGGCCCACGAGCCGCACCTGAAGCAGCTCGCTGACCTGCGCCGTCCGATGCTGGCGGTGGGCTGCGCGCCCAGCCGCTGCGACGTTTCATCGATCGTCAGCAATAGCTTCCGGGCCGGCTACCTGGCCGCCCGGCACCTGATTCGCAAAGGCTGCCGCCGCATCGCTTTCATCGGCCGCGTGCGCGAAGTCCGGGGCGTGACTCTGCCGGAAGCCGAAAGCTTGAAAGAGTGCGCCGGCATGCAGTTGGCTTTCATGGAAGACAGCCTGCCCCACAGCAGCGAA
>JBBQTJ010000119.1:0-9556 GCA_038213315.1 Planctomycetota bacterium | reverse complement strand
GTGGTGGTGCCGTCGCCGGCGACCTTGGAGGACTTTTCAGCGACCTCCTTGACCATCTGCGCGCCCATGTTTTCGAAGGGGTCCTTGACTTCGACTTCCTTCGCGACGGTCACGCCGTCCTTGGTGACGTTGGGCGAGCCGAAGGACTTCTCGATGATCACGACCTTACCGGTCGGGCCCATCGTGACCTTGACGGCGTCGTTGAGGATCTGGATGCCGCTGAGGATCTTGCGGCGGGCGTCTTCGCTGAAGAGGAGCTGTTTGGCCATGGGGTGTGTACTTTAAGAGTTGGTTGTGTGAGTTGGTAAGTGGGGGGCAGCGCGCAGCGCGTTACTGGGGGGCCGTAGCCCCCCGGACAACTAACCGATCTTGGCGAGAATGTCAGATTCCCGCAGAATCACGACTTCGGCGCCTTCGACGGTGATCTCGGTGCCGCTGTACTTGCCGAACAGGATCAGGTCGCCTTCGGCCACGTCGGGCTTGGCGCGGGAGCCGTCGTCGAGCAGCTTGCCGGGGCCGACCGCGAGAACTTTGCCCTGCTGGGGTTTCTCTTTGGCGTTCTCGGGCAGGAAGATGCCGCCCGTGGTCTTGACCTCGGGCTCGGTGCGGGTGACGACCAACCGGTCGTCGAGGGGCTTGATGACAGTCTTGTTCAGGGGCTTGGCAGCCATGGTATGTACCTTGAGTATGTTGTGTGTGTTGGTTGAGGAAGCGAAGCGCTGGCGCGGTGGTGCGAGGGGGGCAGGGCGGAGCCCGTTGTTGGGGGGCCGTAGCCCCCCCAACCTAAAAGCCGCCCATGCCGCCCATGCCGCCCATGCCACCCATTCCGCCCATGCCCTCGTCGTCGCCGTCGTCGCCGTGGCCGCCCTTCTTGGCGTCCTTCTTCGGCTCCTTGATCTCGGCGATCATGGCTTCGGTGTTGAGCAGCAGCGTGGCGACCGAGGCGGCGTTGCTGAGGGCGCTCTTCGACACCTTGACGGGGTCGATCACGCCGCTCTTGACCAGGTCTTCGAATTCGCCGGTCTTGGCATTGTAGCCGATGTTGCCCTTCTCTTTGCGGATCCGGTTGACGATGACCTGACCTTCCTGACCGGCATTTTCAGCGATGGTCAGGGCGGGCAGAGCCAGCGCGCGCTTGATGATCTCGGCGCCGATCTTGACGTCGCCAGTCAGGCCGAGCTTGTCGATCGCGTCCACAGCGCGCAGGTAGGCGGTGCCGCCACCGGCGACGATGCCTTCGTCAACGGCGGCACGGGTGGCGTGCAGCGCGTCGTCGATGCGGTCCTTACGTTCCTTCATTTCGGCCTCGGTGGCGGCACCGGGCTTGATGACGGCAACGCCACCGGCGAGCTTGGCGAGACGCTCCTGGAGCTTCTCTTTGTCGTAGTCGCTCTTGGTGTCTTCGATTTCCTTGCGGATCGACTTGATGCGGGACTGCACGTCGGTGCGCTTGCCGGCGCCTTCGATGACCGTGGTGGTTTCCTTCTCGACCTTGATCGACTTGGCTTGGCCAAGGTCCGACAGTTCGACATTTTTGAGGTCGATGCCGAGATCTTCGAAGATGGCCTTGCCGCCGGTCAGGGTGGCGAGGTCGCCCAGCATGGCCTTGCGGCGGTCGCCGTAGCCCGGCGCCTTGACGGCGCAGCACTTCAGGACCTTGCGCATGTTGTTGACCACCAAGGTGGCGAGGGCTTCACCCTCGACGTCCTCGGCGATGATCAGCAGGCTGCGGCTGGCCTTGGCGACCTTTTCCAGCAGGGGCACGATGTCAGCGACGGCGCTGATCTTCTTCTCGTGGATGAGGATGTAGGGATTCTCGAGCTCGGCCGAGAGGTTGTCGCCATTGGTGACGAAGTTCGGGCTGACGTAGCCGCGGTCGAACTGCATGCCTTCGACGACGTCGACTTCGTCCTTGATGCCCTTGCCTTCTTCGACGGTGATGACGCCGTCTTCGCCGACCTTCTTCATGGCTTCGGCGATCATGGTGCCGATGGCCTCTTCATTGTTGGCGCTGATCGAGCCGACCTGGGCGATGATCTTGAAGTCGCCCTTCACCTTGATGGCCTGCTTGTCGAGGGCGGCGTTGACCGCGGCGACGGCCTGGTCGATGCCGGCCTTCAGGTCGATGGGGTTGATGCCGCTGGTCACGGCCTTGAGGCCCTGGGTGAAGATTGCCTCGGCCAGGACGGTGGCGGTGGTGGTGCCATCGCCGGCCATGGAGCCGGTCTTGCTGGCTACTTCGCGCACCATGCGGGCGCCCATGTTCTCGAAGGCGTCGCGGAATTCGATCTGCTCGGCGACGGTCACGCCATCCTTGGTGACCTGGGGGGTGCCCCAGCTCTTGTGGATGACCACGTTACGGCCGGACGGGCCGAGCGTAGCTTTGACCGTGCGGGCGAGCTTCTGCACGCCGCTCTGGATCTTTTCGCGGACATCCTCGTTGAAGATGATGCGCTTGGCTGCCATGGGGTAACTCCTTCGGAATGATCCGGTAGTGGGTTTGGTCGAAAAGTTTAGTGGGTCGAATCGGGTCAGGTCGGCACCCCTATGCACGCCCTGTGCCAGCGGCCTCTGTGTCGATTTGACTCAGGGGCTGGCGGGAGGCGTGGTCGGCTTGGTGGCCGGTTTCGGGGCCTCGGCCAGTTTGGTCTGGGCCTGGGGCTGCGGCTGGGGCTTGGCGTCCGGCTTGGCGTCAGGCTTGGCCTCCGCGGCGGCCGGCGTGGGCGCACCATCGGCTTTGGACTTGGCTTTATAGTCCTTTGAGCGGTTGTAGTCGGTCTCCCAGAAGCCTTCGCCTTTGAAGATGATGCCGCCGCCGCCGCCCATCAGTCGGCTGAGGCCCTTCTTCTTGCAGGTCGGACAGACCGTAAGAGCGTCCTCCTTGATCGACTGGAAGACTTCAAAAATGCCGCAGGTGGTACAGGCGTAGTCGTAGGTTGGCATAGTGGCGTAATGACCCGGGAGAGCGCGGGGGATGCCAAAGGCTTCAAACAGCCGTCGCGGGGTCGGATAGAGTAGCAGAATAGCCGTCGCGGGGTCGGATAGGTAGCAGAACAGCCGTCGCGGGGTCGCGGGGTCGCGGTGTCGCGGGGTCGCGGTGTCGCGAGGTCTGACTGCCGATACATGTCGAGTTCTCGCGATTCTTGGTGTCATGTGGCTCGGTTGTCCTGAGGTCCGACGCCGCGACGCCGCGACCCCGCGACCCCGCGACCCCGCGACCCCGCGACCCCGCGACGGCCGTCCGTCCGTCCGTCCGTCCGTCCGTCCGTCCGACTGCGTCCGCCTCTCCTCTTCCCCCCGCCCATTCCAAGCTACTCTTCCGCGCCTCATGATCGAATTGCCGCCGGTTCGCGAGGGTTTCATCCGTATCCATGTGGAGATCGGCCTGGGCGGGCCGGCCACTCCGGGTGAGTTGGCGGGCTTGTGCGGGGTGGCATTGGATCATCTTGGCCCGATCGCGGTCGAGGGCAGCGATGGCGTGGTCGAAGTGGCCATCACCCACCATCAAGCGGTGCGCCGGGCTTTGCATGAATTGGGGCCGACGCGGCTGGTGGATTGGCAGTGGCGCTGGCTGAAGCTGAACCTGGGTCGCAACCATGGGCTGACCATCGGGCATTTCCGCAAGGTCATGCAAAAGATCGAAGCTTATCCCCTGGGCAAGATCGGCATCCAGAACACCCATACCCTGGTCGGTATCCAGGACTTCAAGTTGGCGGACGTGGTCCTGAAGCTGTCGACCTTGAAGGTCAACGGCTACTTGGTGCGGCCTGAGGTCCTGCCCCCGGGCAAGGGTCCGGGCAGCGCGGCCTTTGGCGGGTCGTAGGATCAGCCCCATGACCGAGTCCCTACCAGCGGCGCCGGATTTCCTGGCGATGTCCCGGGGTGCCTTGCGGGCCTGGGCCGAGGCCCGCGGCCTGCCGGCCTTCCGGGGCGAGCAGATCCATGCCGGGATTCTGCACGGGGCGACGCGCTTCGCCCAGGTCCGGGGCCTGCCCAAGGAATTGGCCGAGCGCCTTGACGCAGCTTTTCCGCTGCTGCCGGTCAGCGAAGCGCAGCGGCAGGAATCGAAGGACGGGACGGTGAAATCCCTGCTGCGCCTGGGCGATGGGCGCAGCGTCGAATGCGTGTCGATCCCCACCGCCGATCGCCACACGGTGTGCGTGTCCAGCCAGGTGGGCTGTGCGGTGGGCTGCAGTTTCTGCGCCTCGGGCCTGAACGGGGTGGAGCGCGACCTGACGGCGGGCGAGATCGTCGCCCAGGTCCTGCATCATCACCTGCGCCGGCCGGTGACCAATGTGGTGTTCATGGGCTCGGGCGAGCCCTTCTTCAACTACGATGCGGTGATCGCGGCGATCCGCCAGCTGGGCGATGCAGACGGGCTGAACCTTGGCCGTCGTCGCCTGACCGTGTCGACCTCTGGCGTGCCCAAGCGGATCTGCCAGTTCGCGGTGGATGAGCCCCAGGTCACCTTGGCGCTCAGCCTGCATGCCGCCGATGACGAGACCCGCAACCAGCTGGTGCCGATCAACCGTCGCTGGCCGCTCGCTGATTTATTGGCGGCGATGGACGATTATAGCAGCAAAGTGAATCGGCGCATGACCGTCGAATACGTGCTGCTGGGCGACGCCAACATGAGCAACGACCACGCGGCCAGCTTGGCCGAAGTGGCCCGTCGCTATGGCGCGCATATCAACCTCATCCCCTTCAATCCGGTGATCGAGACTGGCCATCGTCGCCCGTCCACAGAGGAGATCCGGGACTTCGCCGCCGCGGTGGAGTTTCATGGCGGGGTCGGCACGGTACGCGGTCAGCGGGGCGCGGACATCGACGCGGCCTGCGGGCAGCTGAAGCGGCGCCAGGACGCGCAAGAGAAGAGTAGCTAATAGGTTAGGTAGTTTACGGCAGACTGGCTCAGCCGCACCGTCGGCGCCGGGGCGATGCCGGGGGCTGCCCAGCCTTGCCCATTTCCACCCTCGGGCTAGTTTCCCGCCCTCTTCTTGACGGAGTCTTCCATGTTGAGTAACGCAACCACGATGCTTGGTTTCGGCCTGCCCGGCGGCTCCGAATGGATCATCATTCTGCTGATCGCCCTGCTGATCTTCGGCCGACGGTTGCCTGAGATCATGCGTGGCCTGGGTGGCAGCGTACGCGAGTTTAAAGAAGGTCTGGATGAAGGCCCAAAGAAGTTGGCGCCCACCAGCATGCCTGCGCCTGAGCAGAGCGTCAGCCGTGGTCAACCGTCCGTGGAGCAGCCGCCCGTCGAGCAGGCCAAGCCCACTGAACCGCCCAAGCCGTTTTGATCATGGCCACCGAAACCACCGACAAACTCGCCCGCCTGCGCAAGGCCCTCAAGGCCCAGCATCTTGATGGCGCCGTCTTCAGCACCCGCGCCAATTTTGCCTGGCTGACCAGCGGCGGCACCAATCACGTCGTCGCCCAGTGCGAAGGCGGGGTCGGGGCCCTGGTGGTTACCGCCAAGACCGCCTGGGTGGTCGCCAATCGCATCGAGATCGAACGATTGCAGCAGGAGGAACCGGGTCTGGCAGATTTCACCGCCAAGACCCATCCGTGGACCACGCCCATGGCTGAGGTGCTGCACGACCTGCTGCCCAAGGGCGCGTGGGGATCCGACGATCCTACGGCCACCGGGGTGAAGGCGCTGCCCACCAATTTCGTCTATGACTTGCGCGCCGCGCTGGGCGAAGCTGAGGTGCGCCGCTACAAGGCCCTGGGTCGCGACTGCGCGCTGGTCGTCGAAACCGTGGCCCGCGCTCTGCGCGCCGGCGACAGCGAGCATCAGGCCGAGGCCGATCTGGCCCACCATCTGCTGGCCCGGGGCATCCAGCCGCATGTGTTGCTGGTCGCTTTCGATCAGCGCCTGCTCAAGCATCGCCACCCGGTGCCCACCGCCGCCCATCTGCGCAAGATGGCCATGTTGGTGGTCTGCGGTCAGCGCCATGGCCTGATCGCCAACCTCACGCGGCTGGTCCATTTCGGACCGCTGCCCAGCGATCTGGCCGCCCGTCACGAGGCCTGCTGCCGGGTCGAGGCGGCCCTGTGGCGTGCCACCGTGCCCGGTGCCGCCTTCGGCAAGGTGCTGCAAGCCGGCCTGGACCAGTACAAGAAGGAGGGCGTCGCGAAGGAGTGGGAACTGCACCATCAGGGTGGCCCCACCGGCTATGCGGGCCGCGACTTCCTGGTCGTGCCCGGCGAGAAGCGGTTGGTCCTGCCCAATCAGGCGGTGGCCTGGAATCCGTCGATCACCGGCACGAAAAGCGAAGATACCATCCTGATCGGCGCCGATGGCGCTCGCACGGTGCTGACGGCGGGTGCACTCGATTGGCCGATGGTCACGGTGGGGGATCTGAAGCGTCCCGGGATCATGGTGCGCTGATGCGATTGATCACTGCCATGCTTGCCGTCGTGGGCCTGCTGCTGTCGGGCTGCACCAGCGCTGAGGAAGAGCGCGCGCTTGCCAATCCGGTCGGCAAGGTCGCGGTGCTGTCTGCGCCTGGCGCCTACGCCTTCGACAATCAGCCGATGGACCTCCAGCAATTGAAGTCCGAACTGAAGACCTTTGCCGAGGCGTACCCGCACCTGGGCCTGCACAACAGCCGCGTGCGGATCCGCATCGTCACCGCCGCTGACGCCGACTGGAACCGCACCACCGAGATCATTGACTACTGCGCGGGCATCGGCGTGGACAAGGTCGAAGCGACGGGACGCTGATATGGGCAAGCTGGGGTGTCTGGCCGGGCTGTTGCTGGTGGTCTTGATCGCCATCGAGTCGGTAGTTTATTATTATGCTGCGCAGATGCCGCGCCTGTGGGGTGGTCTGCCGGACTATTTCGTGCCCATCCTGGTGATGATCGCCACCACCGTGGTCGGCATCATCCTGGTGCGGCGCACCATCGCGCAGATCCCCTTGGCCTTCATGTCAGGTAAGGCCGGCGTCCTGGTGATCCGCGCCGTCGCCGGTGTCCTGCTGGCCCTGCCTGGACTCGCCAGCGACGTGGTCGGCCTGATCCTGCTCATCCCCGGCGTCGCCTTCCTGTTCGGCAGTCTCGGCAACAAGATCGTCGCCAGCCTGATGAAGCATTTCCTGGGCAAGATGATGGGCGGCGGCGCAGCCGGCGGCTTCGCCTTCCCCGGCATGCCCGGTGGCAAACCCGGGGCCTTCCCCGGCCTGCAGCCCGATCAGCGCTTCGCCCGCAAGACCGGCAAGACCTACGACGTCAAGCCGGACAAAGACTGACTTTTCGCGTCTCCGTCCACCGTCCACCGCCAACCCTACCACTATGCCCAAGCACAATTCCTACTTCGATGGCAAGGTCCAGTCCCTCGGCTTCGAGCGTCATGGCCGTCGCGCCACCGTCGGCGTCATCGAGCCCGGCGAATACCACTTCGGCACTGATGGCGCCGAACGCATGACGGTGGTCAGTGGCGAACTACAAGCCCGTATCGGCAAGACCACGACGTGGGTGGTTTATCCCGTCGGCACGGCCTTCGAGATCCCCGCCACAAGCGGCTTCGACGTGCGCGCCGACGCGCCGGCGGGCTATGTTTGCGAGTTTATCTAGCCATGACAGCCGTCGCGGGGTCGCGGGGTCGCGGGGTCGGACTTGAGAACAGCCGTCGCGAAGTCGCGGGGTCGCGGGGTCGCGGGGTCGGGCTTGAGAACAGCCGTCGCGAAGTCGCGGGGCCGCGGGGTCGCGGGGTCGTGCTTGAGAACAGCCGTCGCGAAGTCGCGGGGTCGCGGGGTCGCGGGGTCGGGCTTCTGGACAGCACTCGATGGAATACCACGCAGGACACAGTCGATGTTGACGCCGCGACCCCGCGACTCCGCGACCCCGCGACCTGATTTCCCATGCCCTCCATCCTCGGCGTCATCTTCGATCACGACGGCACCCTGGTTGATTCCCTCCCGGCGGTGGTGGCGGCGACCAATCATGCGCTGCGCGATGCGGGGCTGCCCGAGGACGACCCTGAGCGCATCGTCTCGGCCATGGTCCTGGCCACCGTGCCACGCATGGGCTTCCACGCTGGGGTCTCTGACGTAGGTGAGCAGCAGCGTCTGGCGCAGGAATTCTACCGGCACTTCAAGGTCTACGGGCCGGGCTATTCGGCTCTGTATCCAGGCATCGCCGATCTGCTGGTGCAGCTTGCCCACCGTGGTGCGGCGATGGGCGTGGTGTCCAACAATCACGGCGACCTGATTCGCGACATCATGAGCAAGCTGGGCATCGGCAGCCATTTCCGCTGCTCGGTCGGCGAAGAGGACATGCCGGCGCCCAAGCCCGATCCGCGTGGTCTGCTGCGCGTCATCAGCGATCTTGGTCTGCGCCCCTGGCAATGCGTCTACGTGGGCGACAGCCGCATCGATGCTCAGGTCGCCCGGGCCGCGGGCGTGCGCGCCTTCGGCGTCACCTGGGGTATCAGCCCGCGGGACGAGATGGAAGCCTACGGTTTCGATCTGCTGCTCGACCACCCGCGCGAGATTCTTGGCGCGGTCATGGCCCTGGACGAGGAGACCAACCTGGAAGGGTAGTCGCAGGATTGCCGCAGTACCGCCGGCAGATGGACTTCTGCCGGCGGATGAATTATCAGAAGCGGTAGCCGAGGATAGCGCCGGCGGTCAGCCCATTGCCGGTGCCGTCATCTGTCTGGCCGTTCTGGGTCACGGTGAGTTTGATAGCATTGTACCCGCCCGAGACGCCGAGCTGCAGGCCGCCGCGGAACGAATACAACACGTTCACCTCGCCGCCAAGCAGCGTGTAGTCGCCGTCGGTGTTGTCGAAGGAGATCGCCTCGGTGCTGCTCAGGTAGCCCAGGCCGGCCTGGAACAGGGTCTCGACGTTGACGCGGTTGCCGATCCAGAAACCGAAGCCGACCAGCAGGCTGCCGCCGGTCAGGTTGGCTTCATCCGTGCCATCAACGGTGATGCCCGAGACGGGCAGGGTCATGTGGGCGAGGCGCGCGCCGAGGGCGATGCCGGCGTCAGTCTGCCCTGCTCTGCGCGCGCCGGGCGTGTCATAGCCCACCGCACCGCCAATCAGGGTCAGGTTGCCGCCGTAGCCACCGGCGCCGACCACGCCGCCACCGAGGCGCAGATCGATGTACGAATCCGCGTTGGAGGCGGCCGCAAAGACGGCGGAGGAGGAGCACAGCAGGGCCAGGGCGCAGCGGGGCAGGATAGGCATGCGCTTGATGTATCAGCACGGCAAGGCGCTGCCATCCATTGCCAGGACCGCAGTGGGGTGAGCATGCCGTCATGACGGATCTTCGCTCGCAGGCGCTGGCTGCCATCCCTGAGACCAGGCGCGGCACCCCCGAGGCCTGGCATCTGGCCGACTGCTTGGGTGCCTTCGGTGAGCTCACCGATCTGGCCGCGATCGCGGAGGCCTGGCTGTCCCTCGACCGCTGGCTGCGCCAAGGCGCGGAAGCGACCGCGAGCGCTGGCGGCTTGGGCTTGACGTTGCATCACAGCACGCGAGTGCTGCTATTTTTCAAGGTGGTCGAAGCCTCGGCGGAGGTGCGCGGCGCCCTGCTCGATGCC
>JBBQTJ010000118.1:0-9567 GCA_038213315.1 Planctomycetota bacterium | reverse complement strand
GGGGGGGGGGGGGGGGGGGGCCGGGGCGCCCCCCCCCCCCGCGCCCGCGTGCGCCCCCGGCGGCCCGGCGCGGCGGCGCGGCCGCCCCCCCCCCCCCCCCCCCCCCCCCCCCCCCCCCCCCCCCCCCCCCCCCCCGCGACTGGTGCGGGCGGTGCCCAGGCTGGTTCGGGCGAGAAGCGCACCTGCTCTAACAGCAGGCCCTCGGGCGGGGCGATGTTGCCCAGCCGCGGCGCCAGCCGGCCGCCGGCCACGACCGCGGTGAATTCCTCGATGGTGCGCCTGCCTTGGGCCACGTGCACCATCGCACCGACCATGCCGCGGATCTGCTTGTACAGGAATCCGGCCCCGGTGATGCGGAAAGTCAGGCTGACACCGTCGGGTCCGTCGTCCCGCAGCCAGTGGGCGTCATGGACGGTGCGCACCGGATCATCCTCGTCGGTATCGTCCCGGCGCAGGCAGGCGAAGCCCGACAAGTCCTGACGGCCCGGCAGCAGCGCGGCCAACTCATTCAGCCGGGCCGGGTGGTCCAGTTCGCGCACCCACCAGCAGCGCGGCGCCAACACCGGCTGCCAGGCCTGCCAGCGCACGGTATAGGCATAGGTTTTGGAGACCGCCTGGTTGCGGGCGTTGAAATCATCCGGGACCCGGGCACAAGCCCGGACCGCAATGTCCCGGGGGAGGCGCGCCTGCAGGGCCATGGCCAAGACCCCTGGCGGCAGGAGTCGGGCGATCAGGCAATCGAAGGGCAGCCAACGCGCCGACACGCCAGCATCCAGTCTGCTGGCCGGGCGGATAATACGACGCTCGCCTTCAAGGTCAGTCACTGCTTCGTCCAGCAGGCGCTGCACGGTGCGACCGCCGGCCTGGGACTGGGTACCATTGAAGCCAGCCCCATCGAACTCAAGCGCGAACACATGGCGATGGGCATCCGGTGTCGCCTGACTCCGGAGGTCCTCGCTCATGCTTCAGCCTCGTCCGCCACCTCCAAGGGTACGCCGTCGGCGGGTTCTTCCCAGGTGGTATCATCGGGCGGCAGTTCCGGCTCATCGCCGAACTGGCCACGATCGCGCACCGAGCGCCCGCCCCCGGTCTTGCCGCGGAAGCTGAAGATATCGCGGCGATCAGGTCCGGCGACCATGCCACCCAGCGGCTTGCGCTGCGCGGCCCGGGCCTGCAGCCAAAGCTCCTGCACGCCAGTAAGCTCCTCCATGCGGCCGAAGGCGAGCTCGTGGACGCGCCAGGTGGGATCGAACCACGGCGACTCCACGAAACGGCGCACGCGCTTGGGCAGATGGTGGAAGAACAGCAAATACAACTGGCCGCGGAGCATTTCCAGCGCGGCGATGATCAGGCGCTTGGGCAGGTCCATGCGCAGGCCCAGGCTGCGCATCTCACCGGTCAGCCGGGCAGCAACCCGGTTGTACTCGTCCTTCTCAAGATCGACTTCATCAAGAAGCGGGATGAACAGGCCGGTGGTCAGTACTTCCAAGGGGAAAAAACGCTCTTCGTCGGCCGCCGCATCGACGGCCTTGAAATAGTCGCAGACCTGCTCGAAGCCGCTGGCGCCGATGGCATCCAGCCACTCCGGATACAGGGCGCGCAGGAAGCCGTGATCATACAACAGGCGTAGGCCACGTTCGCGGTTGGCCTGGGTCAAGATGCGGAAGAACTCTTCGGTGACGCGGAAGCGGCTGGCCTTGTGGATTTCTTCGGCATTGGCACGCAGGGCGGTTTCGGTAGCCGGTTCGATCGTGTAATTGAAGCGGGCGGCGAATTTGATCGCCCGCAGCATGCGCACCGGATCCTCGCGGAAGCGCACATTGGGATCGCCGATGGTGCGGATGAGCTGCTTCTCAAGATCTTCGATGCCGCCGGTATAATCCACCACGGCAAAATCACGAATATCGTAGAACAAGGCATTGACGGTGAAATCACGCCGGAAGGCGTCGGATTCCAAGTTGCCCCACTGGTTGTCATTGTCGACATATAGGTCGCTGCTGTCGCCATTGGGCTCGACCGCACTGCGCAACGTGGCGACCTCGACGTTCTTCGGCCCGAAGAAGACATGCACCAGGCGGAAGCGTCGGCCGACTTCCCGGCTATTGCGGAACAGCCGGCGCAGATCCCGGGGTCTGGCGTCAGTGGCGATGTCGAAGTCCTTGGGCTTGCGACCCATCAGCAGGTCGCGCACTGCGCCACCGACCAGATAGGCCTCGTAGCCAGCGTCCTTCAATTTGTACAGCACCCGCACGGTGTCGGGGTCGATGTCCTTGCGGGAAATGGCGTGGTCTGGGCGGGGTATGACCCGAGGTTCCATGGGTATCTTTCGTCGGCCAGACTCCGGCGCCCAGGCCGTCGATGACGCCATGGGAGCAGTGGAGGGGGCGGGAAGGGGAAGCTTGTAGGGAAGGACGTGTCCAGGGCAAGGGTCGCCCCGGGCCGCTTCAGAAGTCGCGGGCAACGATGAATTCGGCCAATTGATCCAAAGCCTGACGGGCCGGACCAGCAGGAAAGGCAGACAATTCCCGGCGTGCGGCCGCGACATGAGTGCGCGCAGTGGTCAGGGCAGCCTGCAAAGCGCCGCTGGCCACGACCAGGCGTCTGACCGCCTGGACCTCGTCTGCGGTGCTTGCGCTCAGCAATTGGCATTCGATGGCCGGGCGCTGCTCACCGGCCGACTGCAACAGGCGGATCAGGGGCAGGGTCAACCGGCCACGTTCGATGTCGGTCGACAGGGTCTTGCCGACTTTTTCCGGATCGCCTGAAAAATCCAGGCAGTCGTCGACTATCTGGAAGGCCATGCCGCAGGCCCGGCCATAAGCAGCGGCAGCCTGACGCTGGGCGGGTTGATCCACCGGGGCGCCAAGTTCGCCGGCCAATTCAGTCAACGCAGCGGTCTTGCCAAAGATGATGCGGTTGTATTCATCTTCGCTGAGCGTGGTGTCACGCGCGGCGCATTGCTGATGCAGTTCGCCACGGCAGATGATGTTGGTGGTCTCGGTCAGGCGTTTGGTCGCCACTTGATCGCCCAGTCCCGCGACCAGATCGAAGGCGTGGGTATAGAAATAGTCGCCCAGCAGCACGGCGGTGGTGTTGCCGAAGCTGACGTGGGCCGTCGGTCGTGACCGTCGGGTGGCAGCGTCATCGATCAGATCATCATGGATCAGCGTGGCCGTGTGGATCAATTCCAGCGCGGCGCCCAGGTGGATGTGCACCGGCTGCACCCCGCCCGAGGCCTCAGCCACTAACAGGATGAGGCTGGGACGCAGCATTTTACCATGGAATGACCCGAGACCGTCGATTAGCCGCGCGACCCTGGGTTCATCC
Source organism: Planctomycetota bacterium (assembly GCA_038213315.1). Classification (GTDB taxonomy): domain Bacteria; phylum Planctomycetota; class UBA11346; order UBA11346; family UBA11346; genus JBBQTJ01. The sequence continues at coordinate 6,240 of JBBQTJ010000118.1, read as the reverse complement.
GTGACCAGAGCGTCGGACATGCGCTGCTCGACCGCAGCCAAGTGAGGAGCCAGCCCCGCCAGGGCTGCAATCATTCGCCGGGCTCGCTATCATCCTGGGGCTGCGGACGCGGCGCATGGGGATTCACTGTCTTGGCGATGTCCTGCAAGGTGCGACCGAGGGATTCCACCGAGACCGGCTTGCGGATGCAGGCGACGATCTGGGGATTGAGCCGGGCCAATTCTTCCACCCGGTCAAAAGGCTCATAGGCGCTGACCACGATCACCCGGCTGTCGGCCAGCTCAGGGCGGCGCAGCAACTCTTGCAGTACCGCAAAGCCATCCATGCCGGGCATCATGATGTCGAGCAGCATGATGTGGGGCTGGACGGTGCCGACCGCGATGCACGTGTCGACGCCGTTAACTGCTTCGTGAATGGCGGCATCGGGCAGGTAACGCTCGGTCACCTTGCGCAGCAGGAGGACCACATCGGGGTGATCGTCGGCGATCAGGACATTGAGTTTGCTGCTTATCGGCTTGCGCGACACGCCCACGGTCTGGATGTCGGGCATGCCGAAGGTGCGGCAAAATTCGGCCAGATCAGGAGGCTTGACGCGAAAGTGTCCCGAAGGCAGCGAGTAGGCCTTGAGGTGCCCACCGATGATCCACCGATATACGGTGGTGCGGGATACGTTGCATCGTTTGGCAACCTTGCCGAGGCTGAGATGTTCGTCGAGGTTCATGCTACCTGCCGGGTGGAACTCTCTTGTATGGCCCGTGTCTCTCCTCGCAAGCCGTCGGGGACCAGGGGGATGGACGAGGCCTCCGGCCCTGCTACCAACCCGTCCCGTGCGTATCTTGATCATCCGTCTCGGCGCCTTTGGCGACCTGGTGCATACCTTGCCACTGGCGGCGGATCTGCATCAGGCGGGTCACGAGGTGCATTGGCTTTGCGAGGAACGCTGGGCGAGCGTACTGCGGGGCAGTCCCGCACTGACGGCTGTGCATGTGTTGCCGAAGGCTTTGCTGAAGCGCACCTTGCCCATGGCGCAGCTGTTCACCCAGTGGCGACGGCGCATCGCGACCTTGCGGGCCTTGCGGGTCGACGTGGTGATCGATGCCCAGGGCTTGGCGAAAAGCGCGCTGCTGGCTGGCCTGAGCGGAGCGCAACTGCGCATCGGACACGCGCAGCCGCGGGCTCGCGAAGGCAGTTGGCTGATCAGCCAGCGGCGTACGCCGGCGGTGGCGGACCATGTAATCGATCAGCAACGTGCCCTGGGCTTGCCCCTGGTCCGGGCTTCTGGGCCGTGGCGCTTCCCCCTGCCCGCGTGGACTGATGAACGAGCCTGGGCAGCGGCGTGGTGTTCATCCCGCGCTCTGGTGCGCCCCTGGGCCTTGAATGTCGGTGCAGGCTGGCCAACCAAGGTCTGGCCCGTGCCGCGACAGGTAGAGTTTCTTCGCGTGGCCAATCGTCCGGTCCTGGTGCTCTGGGGCAGTCCTGCCGAACGCGCCGTGGCAGAGGAACTGACCGCGCAGGTGCCGACGGCGGTATTGGCACCGCCGTCCTCCATACCCCAACTCGCCGGGTTGATCGCGCAGGCGGCCGTGCTGGTGTCGGGCGACACCGGTCCATTGCATCTGGCCTTGGCGCTGGGGGTGCCGTCGGTGGGCTTGTTCGGCCCTGTGCCGGCGACCCGCAATGGACCCCGTGGTCGGCATCACCGTACCTTCCAGGCCCCTGGCGCCGCTTGGGAGCGCCGGGATGTACGCCGGGTAGACATGGGCGCGATCACGGCAGGCGACGTCGTGGCTGCCGCAGCGGCAATCGCGCGATGTTAGCCTCTTGTGGCGGCCGCCTGCGTTACCTACGTTGACCACATGTGGCAGGATCAACGCAATGGCACTGCGCGCATCATCCGCATGATCGCGCAGACCGCTGCTCCGGAACAGATCATGGCCGACTTGGTGCGGGTGATCGGTGGTGATCTGAGTTCACGCTGGGTGGTCGACGTTGATGGCCTGCGTTCAGTCAATTCCGAGATGATCGCCACCTTGATCTCGCTGGTCCGCCAGGTCGACGCTGCGGGTGGGCGCTTGGTCCTGGCGCGGGTCACGCCGACCATGCTGTCGGTCCTGACCGCATCGCGCCTTGAACGTGTGCTGCCGGCCCATGCCGATCTGACTGCGGCCCTGGACGCGGTCACCGCCTGATGTCCCTCCCCTTGCAGCCTGGTTTGTCGCCGGCGCCGCCCTGGTTCCGCCGCTTGGCTGTGCTGCTGGCTCTGGTCGTCGCCGTCCTGACCTTAGGCGTGATCGGTGCAAGCCGCCAAGCGCCAGCGACCCTGCTCATCACTGGTCCCGACCATGCTGGGGTCTACGCCCGTATGGTGGAACGACTGGTGGCCCAGGCGCGGCACCGGGTCTGGGCGGCCATCTACGTCATTTTCCCAGGCGATCCCGGCGGGCCAGTACACGATCTGCTGAATGCTTTAGCGGCCGCCCGCGCCAGAGGCGTAGAGGTCCGCGTCGCCCTGGATCTTGGCAAGGATCGCGTGACCGGCTTACCGGATGAGAAGCATCTGGCCGCCATGAAATGGCTTCAGGGCCATGATATCGCCGTCATCGCTGATGAACTGGGGCGCACCACCCATCTCAAGGTGGTGGTGGTGGACGGGCGCTTCGTGGTTCTGGGCAGCCATAATTGGACCCGCAGCGCCATGCTGGACAACCGCGAGGTCTCGGTGGTTCTGGATGATCCCAGCATGGCCGCACAACTCGAAGCTCAGCTTAAGGGGATACCGGGGTGGTGAACAGAACTACGGCGTGATCCAGGGCGGCACTGGGCGAGGACCATGGCCGGTGGCATGCTGAATGACCGACCACAGATAGTGGGCTCCGTGGGTCGAATCGATCCGCGGTGACAGCTGCCTGGCGGCATCCCGGTAGCGATTCAGACGCGGCAGATCCCCAGCCAGGTCGGTCATGGCCTGGGCGCAGGAGGCGGCATCGCCTACCACGACGCCGCAGGCGCCATGACGCACCAGGTCGGCGCCGCCACACTGGTCGGTGCAAATGACTGCGCATCCGGCATGGATCGCCTCGTTGATGACCACCGCCCACTCATCTGCCCGCGACGGCAGCACCAGGCAATCATAGCGTGACAGGGTTGGCACGACGTCGGCATACCCGATCGGGGGCAGCACACGCACACCATCACGCCAGATCAGGCCGGCGAGTTCATCACGTTGCGCTCCGGTGCCGATGAAATCCAGGGTCCAAGGCTGGTTCGGGCCACTGGTGCGCAGGGCCTGGGTTAGGGGGATGACCTGCTTTCGCTCGATGAACTGGCCCAGGAAAACGAACCGTGCGGCGTCGGCCGCTGGCGGTCGTGAAGCGATCTGGCTCAGCAGGTGTGGATCAGGCTGGACAAAATAGCCGCTGTCAAACAACCGGGCCGTCGGAACCCCGACCTTGGTCAGGTAATTTCGGCAGAATTCACCATGGCAGAGGATGAAGCGCGCGCGTTTCAGCGCGGGCAGGAACACTGTGCGATAGGCCAGGTTCCGTGCCAGCCGCCCGATAGGGCCGGAGATCAAGCCCGGAAGCGATTGTTGAAACCCGTAGCTGACACCTTGCCGATCGAAGACGTTCAGCATCTTCCTATTGGTCTTGTTGTTGAACGGATTGCAGACCAGATGAACGCTGCCGCGCCAGTCCCGATCGCGCAGCAGGCTGATGTCCGGCTTAAGGTGCACCACGACGTTGGCGGCGGCCAGGACCTCGTTGGTCCAGCCGAATTGAGCTCGATCGGCGTCATTTCCAGGGGTATCGGCATAGACGTCTATCGCTTCGCCCGCCAAGGCCGCCAGTCTGGTCAGCGTTTGCTGCCAGTGTGGCGTCAGGAGATTCATCCAACAGGTGATCTTCATGGGTGGTCTCGATTGGTAACGGTGTTGGCAGTTCACCAAACGCTATTTTTGAGCAAACACCATGCGCCCATTGGCGGATTGATGGATACGCAGCACGGTCGCGGTGACGGTCTGGCCCAGGTCATCGCCCGCTCCGGTAACCACCACCAAGCTGCCATCGTCCAGGTGGCCGATGCCCTGATCCTTGGCTTCGCCCGGCTTTTCGATGAGCACCGACAGGGTGTCGCCAGTGCGCAAGATTGAGACCAAGGCTCCGGCCAGCATGGCCACATCCACCACCGGCACGCCTTCCGCGCCGGCCCGGCGGGCCAGTCCGCTGCTGGCGGTCAACAGGCGGCCATTTTCCAGACGGGTGAGGCGGACCAACAGATCGTCCAGATCAATGGCGTTGGGCACCTCGGTCTCGTCAACTTCAAGGGTTGGTCGGCCCAACCGTCGGACCTCGTCGAGCTGCTGCAGGGCGCGGATGCCACGGGCCTGACGCACCGGCTCAGTCTGGCGTGATTCCTCTTCGAAATGCCGCAGTACCCGGCGATGCACCAGCAGGCGGTCACCTAACAAGCCTGAACGCAGCAGACCGGTGAGGCGACCATCGGTCAGCAGCGCACCATCCAGAACGATGGTGCCGCCACTGGCCTGCTCACTGCGGAATTCGACGAAGGGGACCACCACCCGCAGACGATCCACATTGCGCAGGACGGTGATCATCACCAAATACAGGACCAGCAGGGCCAAGGGCAAGTCCAGATTACGGTACATCTGGTCGTCCTGCACAATCATGCGCATCAGCACCAGCAGCAGGCAGGCCAGCGCCGCACCGCCACCCAGACCCACCAGCAGGGCCACCAGGCTGCGGGTGAAATGGCGCCGAAAAGCCTGTTCGGCAGCGATCAGGGTTACAGCTACACCGAAGCCAAGGGCCATGGGGAACCACCAAGGCAGCTTGGCTTCGTGTAGCGGACCAAAGAAATATTTCCCGCCCTGGTTGGCGGCGAGGCTCAGCAGCACCACGAACCAGATGCGGACGATCAGGATCAACATGGGAGGGGGCTTCCGTCGAGCAGGGACGGTCGACAAGCGTCGCCCAGGTGCAAGCCCAGGCTCGCCCTGGTGGCCGCCTCAGCCGCCTTTGCGGGCGCAGACGGCATGGCTGACGCCTCCGAAAAAGGGCCGCCAACGCACACAGCCGAAGCCGTTAGTGGCCAAGGCCTGGGTGGCCTCGGACACGGACAGGAAGCCCTGGATGGAGCGATTCAGGTACCGGTAGGCCTCAGCATCGCCGGCCAGCCAACCACCCAGCACCGGCATGACCCAACGGCCAAAGGTGCCGTAGAAAGTGCGCGGCCACCAGCCTTCGGGGCGGAAGAATTCGAGGATGAGCAGTTCCCCGCCTGGACGCAGCACCCGCGACAACTCGGCCAAGGCCAGTTGGGAATCAGGGAAGTTTCGCCAGCCATAAGCCACCATGGCGGTATCGAACGACGCATCTGCATAAGGCAACTGCCGGGCATCGCCGACCGCAGCAGTCACTGCCTGGCCCTGACGTTTCCCCGTGCCGGCCAGCAGCATGGGTTGGCAGAAATCGCAGCCATGGACCCGAATGGCTTTGCCCTGATGCAGGGCTTCCAGACCCAGATCAAAGGTGCCGCAGGCCAGATCCAGGCATTCGCCCGGCGGATTGCCCAACAGGGCGATGGCGCTTTGCCGCCAGGCCACATCACGGCGACCGGACAGTACCCGGTTGAGCAGGTCGTAACGCGGCGCGATGCGCGCGAACATGCGTTGGACCTGGACGGGATCGGACATGGACAGGTTTCGGCGTGTGCCGCGGCCCCGGTGGGTCCCGGGGGCCGTCTGCCGGCATGGTGATGGTGCCCAGAAGAGGAATCGAACCTCCGACCTTCGCTTTACGAAAGCGCTGCTCTACCGCTGAGCTATCCGGGCGTGCGGGTAAGAAGTCTGGGAAGATCCCGGCAATGGCAATACCGAGCTCGTCACGCGCCCTCGCGCTGCCTTCGGCTGATCGCCTGCAGCTGTTCGCGTTCCCCCGCCGTCAGGGATGGCAACCCCTCGGCGCTGACCTTGGCCAGCAACCGGTCGAGGACTACCTGTTCGGCATCAGCGAGCGCAGCCAGACGAGCTTCGGCACGCTCTTGGCGACGGCTACGCCAGCGCGCCCACCAGCCCGGTAAGTGGGCCTGACGTAGCCCAGAGGGGGCGTGGATCGGGTTGAGCCCGAGCACCGGGTCCTGGCCGGATTGCAGTTCGCGGTGGTCGTTGATGCTGGCCAGCAGGCAGAAAACCCCCATGAAAATCAGCAGGAAGGAGCTGAA
>JBBQTJ010000117.1:0-9606 GCA_038213315.1 Planctomycetota bacterium | reverse complement strand
GGATGGCGGCGGTGGGCATGAATCCTCGCTGTCGAAAATGGGGCCCGGACGGTACGTTGCATGATGGAGATGGCAAGGGGCCCATCTTCGTCGACAGCTCGCCCGGTCGTCCGGTCGTCCGAAAGCACGAGAGCGCCCGTGCGGTTCGGTTGTCCGACGACCGGACGATTTCCTTAGATTCAAATCCCCGTCAACCTCCGCACCAGCTCCTCAATCTCGTCTTCGCTGATGATCAGCGGGGGGGCCACGCGCAGGGTGTTGTTGCCCGACGGGCCGACGATGGCGCCGCGAGCCAGCGCGGCGGCGACCACCTCGCCGGGGGCGCGGGCGAGCTGTACGCCCAGCAGCAGGCCCCGACCGCGGATGGCGCAGCCGGGGAAGGCCTGGGCGAGGCCGGCGGCCAGGCGCTGGCCTTTGGCGGCGACCTGGGCCAGGAAGTCCGGCTGCAGGACGATTCCGGTGACGCACTGGGCGGCGGCGCAGGCGAGCAGGTTGCCGCCAAAAGTGGTGCCATGCATGCCCGGCTTGAGCAGCTCTTGGCAGCGCTCGCCGAACCACACGGCGCCGATCGGCACGCCACCGCCCAGGCCCTTGGCCATGGTCACCACGTCCGGGACGATGCCGTCGTGCTGAAAGCCAAAGGCCTTGCCGGTGCGGCCGATGCCGGTCTGGACCTCGTCCACCACCATTAAGGCCTGGTGCTGGTCGCACAGGCGCCGGACCTCGGTCAGATAGCCGGCGGGCGGCGTGTTCACGCCGCCTTCGCCCTGGATCGGCTCAAGGAAGACGCCGGCCACGTCATCGCCCATGGCCGCAGCCAAGGCGGCGGCCTCGCCAAAGGGCAGGAACTCGACCGGCAGGATCGGCGCGAAGGGTTCACGGTAGGCCGGATTCGCGGTCAGCGAGACCGCCCCCATGGTGCGACCATGGAAGCCGCCCTGGAAGGCCAGATGCCGTGGCTTACGTCCGCCATGCACCTGATTGGCCCACACCCGCACGCACTTGTAGGCGGCCTCGTTGGCCTCGGTGCCGCTATTGCAGAACAACACCCGGCCTGGCGCGCCCAGCGCCGCCACCAGGGCCCCGGCCAGGAGCTCCTGCTGAGGAATCGTGTAGTGGTTGCTGACGTGGATCAGTTCGCCGGCCTGGCGGCTGATCGCTGCCACCAGTTCGGGGTGGGCGTGGCCCAGGGCGCTGACGGCGACCCCGGCGAAGGCGTCGATGTGGTGACGACCGTCGGCATCCTCAAGCCACACGCCCCGGCCGCGCACGAAACGCACCGGCTGCCGGGTGTAGTTCTGCATGAGCGGAGTCGACTGGGTCACGACGCTTCCTTTAGCTAAGCAGGTCAGGCTGGGCAGCATCGCACCGGACGCGCCGCTGCAAATGGCAAGGCTGCCGCCCAGCATCGTTTTGGGTATGCACCCGTCACCGCATTGCCAGCCGGTCGGGCTCCGCTAACACTGTGCCCATGGAACCGTCCTGCACTATGAACAGTATCCCGCCAACGAGGCGTGGCGCATGACGGTGGTCGCATCGACGTGGTCCTGGGGTCGTTGGTTCTGGCCCGCGTTGGTCGGGTCCCTGCTCGCTGATCTGGTCTCCAAGTGGGCGGTGCACGCGGCGCTGATCCGCCACTGGGACCATCCCTCCTGGATCACCTGGGCGTATAATCCCGGGGTGGCCTTCAGTCTGTTCGCTGGACATCCGGAGTACGTGACCGTACTGACCCTGGTGCTGATCCCGGTATTGGCGGCGGTGTGGTGGCGTGGTCCACGACGCGAGGGGCGGTGGCAGAACCTCGCCTTCGGCCTGATTCTGGGCGGAGCCCTGGGCAACGCCGTCGACCGAGTCTGGGCCCAGGTCGGTCAATTGGCCGGGGTTCGCGACTTCATCTCCGTCGATCTCGGCTTCTGGCCTTTCAACCCCTGGCCGACCTTCAATCTGGGTGATAGTGCTATCTGCATCGGCTTCGTCCTGTTGGTCGTTTTGTCTTTCCAATCCCAGCCCCGCCCGTCGGCGGCTACCGCCCCCTGAACTCCGGACCAATCCCATGCGCTATAATCCGGCGGCCCGCGAACTGGTCCTGAAGATCGTCTATTATGGACCCGGTCTGGGCGGCAAGACGTCCAACCTGCAAGTCGTCCACGACCGCAGTCCCCACGAACAGGTCACGGACCTGGTCTCGGTCGACACCCACAGCGAGCGCACCCTGCACTTTGACTGGCTCGCCTTGGATCTGGGCCAGGTGCAGGGTCACCATGTCCGTTTCGAGTTCTTCACCGTGCCCGGGCAAAACTATTACGCCGCCACCCGCCGGCAGGTGCTGACCGGGGCTGATGGCGTGGTGTTCGTCGCCGACAGCCGCCGTGAAGCGTTGGACGAGAACATCGACTCGATGAATGAGCTGCTGAATAACCTCCGGCACCATGGTCTGCCCGAAGACCTGCCGGTGGTCATGCAGTATAACAAGCAGGACCTGCCCACCGCGCTGAAGGCCGAGCAGCTTGAGCCGTTGATGAACGTGCGTGGCTGGCCATCCTTTGCGGCCTGTGCACTCAAGGGCGATGGCGTGCTGGAAACCGTCCGGGCCGTCGCCGGCATGGCCGCCGAGGTCGCCGGCCGGGCCCAACTGCCTGATCTGCGCGGTGAGTCAGAATCCCTGAATCAGCCCGTCGCCGGCGAGGGCGCCGACACCACGCGCAGCTGGCTGATCTCCTGCTACCGCTGCCAGACCATCCTTGAGGTGCCCGACGCCAGCCTGGGCGCGATCTACACCTGCGGCGTGTGCAGCACCACCCTGGAGGTGCACGACACCGAGCGGGGCCTGACCGGTGCGCCCAAGGGCCAGGCCCCCGCCGGCAGCGGCCCCCTGCCCGGTGGCAGCACGGGCAGCGGCCCCATTTCCAGCCCCGGCACCGGCTCCTTGCCGCGGTCCGCCGGCGACGAGAGCGCCTATGGCTTGCAGACCCTGCCGGTCGAAGGCAGCCCGGCCCTGGCCAGCCGTCCCGGCACCGAAGAGCTGATGGCCCAGGCCCAGCGCCAGGGCCTGAGCATCGGCGTGGAAGGGTATCATGTCCTGGTCGCGCTTGACGAAAGCGTGCAGGGCCGCCGTTGGCGCGTGCGCGAATTGGCCACCGGACGCAATCTGCGGGCCCTGTCCCTGGCCCAGCCCCTGCTGCGCCAGCCCGGCTATCGCGACAGCCTTGAACCCTATGTCCGCCTCGCCGGACCGCTGAAGCACCCCAACATCCTCCCCTTGGCCAGCCTCAAGGCCGCCGGCGAAAACACGGTGCTGCTTGCCCTCGACCCCGCCGACCATGAGCCTCTGTCACACGTGCTGGCCCGGCGCCGCGCTCTGGCTCCGCCGCACGCCATGGGCCTGCTCCGGCAGATCGCCCTGGCTCTGGAAGAGGCCGCCCGCCACGGCGTGGTGCATGGCTGGCTGCGTCCTGATGTGATCCTGGTCAGCCCCGACGGCGGGGTGTTGATCGACGAATTGTACGTGCCCAAGAGCCATCGCTTCCTGGTCCGTGAACTGTCCGGCGCCAGCGCCGCGACCGAATACTACCTGGCGCCCGAGCACCTCAACGAGGACGCGCGCAGCGACCTGCGCTCGGATATCTTCATGCTTGGCGCCCTGTTCTACCGCATGATCACCGGCGAAGGCCTGGTCACCGGCTACAGCGCCCACGAAGCTTTGCACAAGGTCTTCGCCAACGGCCCGCGCCCCCTGCGCACTTCTCAGGCGGGCGTGTCCCGCGATCTCGACCAGTTCTACCAGCGCATGGTCGCCACCGAGCGCAAGGACCGCTTCCAGGCGTATCGCGAACTCATCGACAGCCTCGACAAGTTCGGCGGTGGTGCCAAGCGCCAGACCCTGCGCCTGACCGGCTCGGTCAATTCGTCGGGCACCGGCCGCATCCGCCAGGCCTCGACCGGCAGCCTGGCCCGGCGTCAGGGCAGCTCGGGCGGATACGCCAACCTACGCCAGAACAACCGTGGGAGTTCGGGCCAGGTGGTCGGACCGGCCAAGCGTCACGACCATGGCAACGGCGCCACCGTGGTGGTGGTCACCGTCGTGGTCCTGGCCCTGGTGGCCGGTGGCATCTGGTTCGTGGATCAGCAGCGCAAAACCAACCAGCGCCAGCGCGAGGAGATGACAGAGCGCGAGCGGCTGCGAGCCGAGCGCCCGCCCATGATTCCCCCAAAAGCCGTGGTCGAACCCGCTACCCGGGCCAACGCTGCACCGGTGCTGACCATGCCGTCGGCCACGGTCACTTTGGTCGTTCCGCCCGTCCCCCGCCCGTCGGCCACCACCACCCGGCCCAGCGAAGCCGCTATCGATCCGTCGCTGACCACGCCGCCCGCCACCGTGCCGGGCGAGATGACGCCGGCCCAACGCCGGGATCTGCGCACCAAGATCGCCGACCTGCAGATGGAGCAGCGTTACCAAGCCGCTCTTGATGCGACCCGCGGCCTGGGCCCCGATGCCGCCACCGCCCAGCAGGGGGTGCTGAGCGCCTACCAGAAGCGGAAGCAGGAACTTGAGTCCCTGGCTGCCACCAGCACCGATCCGATCGAGGTGCGCAAGCAACTGACCCCGGTGATCGAAGGCACCTGGGGCGTCAATGCCGCTGATGCGGATTGGGCCAAGGCCCTGTTGCGCCAGGCAGAGACGCGCATCGCCAATCTGCCGCCCGTCCCCGTGGCGCCCGTCGTCCCGCTGACCTCGACCACCACCGCCGTCGTCACCCCGCTTGCCGCCACCACCAGCGAAGCCGGCACCCTCGCCGATCCTGGCGCCACCGCCGATCAGCGCCTGGACCAGGCTCTGGTCCTGGTCCAGCCGGCCCTGGCGGCCGCGGCCCTGGCGGGCACCGATGCAACCACGCCTGATGGGCGCGCCATGCGCCGCAAGGTCGAGTTGTGGAACCAGCGCGCCGCCTTCCTGGCGCGTGCGGCCCAGGCCAAGACCGTGCCCCTGCGCATTCCCCATCCCACCACCGGTGACAGCTGCGACGTGGTCGCGGTCGACGCCAAAGGCGTGGAAGTGACCAGTCCTGGCGGCACTCGCTCGTCCCTGGACTGGGCCCAGCTGCAAGCCAAGGACGTGGGCAAGGTCTTCCTGGACGCCACGGCCCTCCCCGACGTCACTGTCGACGAGCAGGCGATCGCCGTGGCCATGGGCCTCGTGGGCGGCGATCAGGCCAATGCCGTGGTGCTGCTGCGCAAGGCTCGCCCGGCCATGACCCCCGAGCTGGCCAGCGACGTCGACCAGCTAGTCCTGCTCAACCGCCGCCACGCCCTACTGCCGGTGTTGGCCAAGGCGCAGGATGCAGTGCGCAGCAGCAATGCCCGGGTCCTGGGCGACTGCCTTACCGAGATCCGCAAAGCCGACCGCAGCGTGCAGGCGGCCCTGGTGGACCAGGTCGCGACCATCGAAGCCGCCCTGGCCAAGGCCCAGGCCGCCAAGGGCACGGCCCCGGTCGGCCGGGACGACACCGGCTTCAGCGCCACCGACGATCTGATGTCCTTCCCCGATCAGGTCGGCACCTGGCAAGTGCAGGTCAGCCCCGGTCAGTGCGTGAACACCAGCCCCAGTGCCATGCTGGCCCGCCATGACCTGAGCAATGCCAAGACCGCGCTGGTCAGCCTGATGGTGCTGCAGGGCGGCAAGGGCACCGTGACCCTGGACTTCAGAGGCGTGCGCACCGTGCTGGACCTGGCCGCCGGCAGCGCCGCGATCTCAGGCGCCACCACCGGCAAGGCCAAGCCCTTCCCGGTGATCGCCCGTGCCCTCATCCCGGTCTTCATGGAGCGCATCGACGAGCGCAAGGTCAAGGTCACCCTGGGCAATGCCGTCGAAGTGCAGGAGGTCGCCGTCAACGCCTTGGACGACAACCTCACCATCAGTGTGGACGGCGGGGCCACCATCGCCCTCGATGAGGTGCGCCTGACCCGCGAAGCGAGCAAGGCGGGAGCCAACGCCGGATCCGGCCTAAGCTCGGCCATGAAGGACAAGCAGGACGCCCTGCGCCATCAAGGCTGGGAACCCATCGGCAACGCCTACTTCGAAGTGCCCTCCATCGTGCTGCCCCCAAGCGCGGGCCAAGCCAGCGGCGTCGCCACCGCGATCAAGGATGGCATCGCCGGCTACACCTTCGAAGCCAAGGGCCAGGGCAAGCTCACCATCCAGCTGGGCAAGCTGGGAGACCGCGAAACCAAATGGTTGGCGGTGGACATCGAGCTGCCCAAAAATCTTGAGGAGTCCCTGGCCCTGAGCATCAGCTACAGCGCCACCCTGCTGACCATCACCGGTCCCAAGGGTGAGTTGCTGGGCAAAGAGGACATCAAAGACGCCTTCACCCATCTGATGATCATCGCTTCGTCGCAGGCCACCCTGCTCAGTTCGCCCAAGCCTCAGTTCAAATAAAAAACCGACCACCATCCGGCGGTCGGACCCATCCCCCTCGTCCACACGATCACGCCTTTCCGGCGCCTGCATGAAAAACCCAGCAGCAACGACTACCGCCAAGACCTTCGTCGTCGACACCAACGTCCTCCTCCACAACCCTAACGCGCTATTCGCCTTCGCCGACAACCACGTGGTCATTCCCATGGTGGTGCTCGAAGAACTGGACAAGTTCAAGACCGCCAACAACGAGCTGGGTCAAAACAGCCGCGAGGTCTGCCGCAGCCTCGACCGCCTGCGCAGCAAGGGCTCGATGCGCGACGGCGTGGCCACGCCGCAGGGCGGCATCATCCAAGTGCTGCTGCGTTATGACGACCTGGTGGGCATGCTGCCCGGCGTCAATGACAACCGCATCCTGGGCTGCGCGCACATGCTCAAGCGCGAGGGCCGCACGGTCATCTTCGTCTCGAAGGACATCAATGCCCGCATCAAGGCCGACGCCCTGGGCATCCCCAGCGAAGACTTCAACAACCAGAAGGTCAACGTCGAAGAGCTGTTCACTGGTTGGATGACCGTCTCGGTCGCCGCCGACACCCTCGACCGCCTGGTCGCCAGCGACCGCTGCAACCCCGCGCCCCTGCTCACTCCCGATGACGCTCCGCTGGTGCACAACCAATTCCTGCTGATCCGCGACATGGTCGACAGCGAACGTCACGTGGTGGGCCGCTTCAATGCCGCCGATGGGTTGGTGCATTTCCTCGACGGCACCGCCGACCCCGAGATCTATGGGGTCAGCCCGCGCAGCCCCGAGCAGCGCATGGCCTTCGATCTGCTCCTCGATGACGAGGTCAAGCTGGTCACCCTGGTCGGCCGCGCTGGCACCGGCAAGACCCTGCTCGCCCTCGCCGTGGGCCTGAACAAGGTCATCCACGAAGAGCGCTACAAAAAACTGCTGGTCTCGCGCCCGATCATGCCCCTGGGTCAGGACATCGGTTACCTGCCCGGCTCGAAGGACGAGAAACTGTCCCATTGGATGGGTCCGATCTTCGACAACCTCCACTTCCTGTTGGCCAGCGAAGAACGCGATCCCGACGATGTGATCAAGCGCCTGATCAGCGAAGAATCCATCACCATGGAGGCCCTGACCTACATCCGCGGCCGCAGCATCAGCAAGCAGTTCGCCATCGTCGACGAGGCCCAGAACCTGACCCCGCACGAGATCAAGACCATCATCAGCCGCGCCGGCACCGACACCAAGATCGTCCTCACCGGCGACCCCCACCAGATCGACAACCCCTACCTGGACGCCAGCTCAAACGGCCTCGCCTTCGTGGTCGAACGCATGCGCGGCCAGCAGCTCTTCGGCCACGTCACCCTGACCAAGTCCGAACGCAGCGAACTGGCCGGCGTGGCGGCGGACATCCTCTGAGCTCCACCGGCCATGACCAACAACAGGGGCCAAACGATCCAGATCTACCTGCCCTCGGGTGATGCCAGCGGCATCCGCATCGCGGAGATCACCACCCGCCTGGTGCAGGTGATCTGGATTCCCCGGCTACGGCTCAGCGAGGCCGGTCAGCGACCAGAGCTGGAGCGGGTTGGTTGCTATCTGCTGCGACGCCAGTTCGCAAACCCAGGCGAGCCGGACCTCTACATCGGTGAAAGCGAAGAGATCATCCGGCGTCTCGGCCAGCACCATCGCACAGACGACAAGCTGCCTGGCTGGGATGTAGCCATCGCAATTGTCGCCAAGGACGGGAGCTTCACCAAGACCCATGGCCTGATGCTGCAGTTCTTGGCGTATCAACGTGCGAAGGAAGTTGCTCGGCTACACACGAATCAGCACCAACGGCCCAGCGAGCCCAAGGTGCTAGACGCCCTTCGTGACGACTGTCTGGACGCGCTGGATCAGGCAGACTTCCTCTGTGCCCTATTGGGTGTCCCCGTTTTCACCCGCGTGGAAAGCCCGGCCCTGCCGCATGCCGACTTCCGCATCAGTTCCATGACCGGGGCGGATGCGAAGGGCTACCCGACAGATGACGGTTTTGTGGTGCTGGCAGGCTCGCTCTGCGCACCGGGAATCCGCGATTCGGCCAGCCCGTTCATTCGCCTATGTCGCGAACGTCTGCTTGCCGAAGGTGTCCTGATCGCAGGTGGCCAGGCCCTGACTTTCACCGTCGACCACACCTTCGATTCTCCAAGCGGTTCTGCCTCGGTAGTGCTCGGTGGTAATACCAATGGCTGGGAAGCCTGGACATCCCCTGACGGACGCAGTCTCCACGAAGCGGTGCGCGTCAGCGATTCAGCCTAGCCCTGAAAGGCGATTGGGGACATCAACCCCGAGGAGCCTGTCGGAGATAGGCCGCGCGGTTGGGAGATTTGGCCACAGCGCGGCCACTCTTGCAGCAATAAAGATACCATGTAAGCATTTTAAAATTATATACTTATGGATTATGTCCGGCTTTATTGCCAGAGGGGTCTGCAACAAACGGAGCTGACGTCAGGTTGGCCGTGGCCCGAAAAGTGATGCGGGCATGCGCGCTCAAACTGAGGGGCGTTCATGGGGTTTCGGGGAAAGCCAGAGGATCAATCCAGCATTTGGGCAATGCGGCATCGGGAAACACATCGAAATCTCTGTCTGTCGTGATCAGTGTCGCCTTGTTGGCGATTGCACAGGAGGCAATCCACAAGTCGTTCTGGTTCTTCTCGTCTTTGTCGTGACCGGCATTTCGGGCGATCTGATAGAGATCTAGATAACTGTAGAATACCTCTGGTTGATTGATTTCTACCGGCAGCAGGGAGTCCAACACCTCAGCTAGAAGATCCAGCTTGTCCTGTCCCCACCCCAGGAAGTTGGCCCGAGCGTAGCACTCTGCATGAGTCACGATGCTGACCATCGGGCGGATTACGGGATCATCGAGGCGGTAAAAGCTGCGGACGTGTTGACCCAATAGGGTAGAGGCCGACCAATGGAATATGATATTGGTGTCGAGCAGATAGTGCGGGGCAGCCATCAGCGCAACTCCGCCAGGAGCGCGCGCCGCTCATCGGCAGATAGCGCATCCTTGAGAATGCCAAAGGTGGCACCAAACGCGCTGATCTGCCGCCCTTCTCGCGTCACTGGCCTGAGTGCGGTTTGGGTTCTCGGGCGCAGGCCGAAGGCGGGCTTCGGCAAACGAGACAGTACGGCA
>JBBQTJ010000116.1:0-9620 GCA_038213315.1 Planctomycetota bacterium | reverse complement strand
GGCCTGCTTGCCGACCTGCTGCCCGGCGCCCAGGGGCCACACCATCTGGACGATGGTCATCTCATCGCTGAGGCCAAGCAACTGGTCAGCCGCTATGGCGGCAACCTGTCGTACGCCGAAAACACCGCCAGCCTGGCGGTGCAGATCTTCGATCAGACCATGCCCATGCACGGCCTGGGGGCGCGCGAGCGCAGTCTGCTGCACTTCGCCGCGCTGGTGCATGACATCGGTTCGTTCATCAATGTGCGCAACCGGCACAAGCACACCATGTATCTGATCCAGGCTTGCGAGATCGCCGGCCTGACTCGCATCGAGAAGGAGATGGTCGCGCACATCGCGCGCTATCACCGCCGGGCCGCGCCCCAGGCGCACCACGCCGGATATCAGGCCCTGCCCCGCCCCAATCGCGTGGTGGTCGGCCAATTGGCCGCGCTGCTGCGCCTGGCCTATGGCCTAGATGTGGAGCGCGACAGCCGCATCCGCAAGGTGCGCTGCGAGCGCACCCGCGACCGCCTGCTTTTGCGCGTCGACCGTCGCCAGATCGCGCTTGAGCGCTGGTCCATCGCCGGCAAGGCTGGGCTTTTCCAGGACGTCTTCGGCCTGGCGGTCGAGGTCGTCCCGCGCGAGGGGGAATGAGCCCCGCGGTCGGGCGGCCCCAGCCCACCACGCCTTCGCCGCGCTCTACCGCATCTTCTTCGTCCACGAGATGACCATGCCCCGTCCCACCGCCAAACCCATCGCCGACCGCTATCATCCCCGGGAGCAAAGCTGGCTCGCCTTCAATCGTCGTGTGCTTGAAGAGGCCGAGGATCGGGACAAGCCGCTCCTCGAACGCGCCAAGTTCCTGGCCATCGTCGCCTCCAATCTCGATGAGTTCGTGATGGTGCGTGTGGCTGAGCTGTGGGCGGGTTGTCGCGAGGGCAAAGAGCGCGAATCCAATCGCCGGCTGCTGGAGCCGCTGCGCGCCGGCATCCATGCCCAGATGAAGGACCAGTACGCCTGCTGGCGCACCAGCGTGGCGCCGGCCCTGGCCAAGGTCGGCCTGGATCTGGTGCCGGTCGAGCGTTGGACCGCGACCGACCGCGAGACCTTGCAGAAGTACTACGATCAACAGCTGGAGCCGATCCTGACGCCTCAGGCAGTGGATCCGGCCCGGCCCTTTCCGCGGGTCAAGAATCGCGGCATCGCGGTGGCTGTGCGCCTGCAACCCGAAGCCGGTGGCGAAGCCCGCAACGCCCTGGTGTCGGTGCCGCAGACCAGCCGCCTGGTCGCGCTGGTGGGTGAGGCCGGGCGCTATGCTTTGGTTGAAGACGTGGTCATGGCCTTCCTGGACCACCTGTTCCCCGGCTATGAGCTGATCGGCCGCTGTCTCTTCCGCGTGACCCGCGATGGTTCGTTGGACATCGACGAGGAGGACGCCCCGGACCTGCTCAGCGAGATCGAAGCCGAGTTGGCCGAGCGCGAGCGCGGTCACGCCGTGCGCCTGGAAGTGATGGCGGGCGGCAACAGCGACCTGCAACAATGGCTGCAAGAAGCGTTGGAGCTGGATCCGGCCGACCGCTACACCGCTGATGGCCCCCTGGACCTGACCTTCCTGTTCGGCGCCACCGAGCGCATCGACCGGACTGATCTGCGTGATCCGCCAGCGGTCACGGTACGCTTCCCCAGCGAAGAAGAGTGGGAAGATCCCTTCG
This sequence comes from Planctomycetota bacterium, assembly GCA_038213315.1. Lineage (GTDB taxonomy): Bacteria > Planctomycetota > UBA11346 > UBA11346 > UBA11346 > JBBQTJ01. Next base: position 7,926 of record JBBQTJ010000116.1, on the reverse strand, counting down.
CGCGCATCCGCCAGGGCGAATTGCTGCTGCACCATCCCTATCACCAGTACGCCCCGGTGGTCGAGCTGATCGAGCGCGCCGCTGAGGATCCCAAAGTACTGGCGATCAAGCAGACCCTCTACCGGGTCAGCGGCAATAGCTCCATCGTCAAGGCGCTGATCCGCGCCGCCACCCGCGGCAAGCAGGTCACGGTACTGATCGAGCTGAAGGCGCGCTTCGACGAGGCCGCCAACATCCGCTGGGCCCGCGCCCTTGAGGATGCAGGCGCCCACGTGGTCTATGGCCTGATCGGCCTCAAGGTCCATGCCAAGCTGCTGATGATCATCCGTCGTGAAGAAGACGGCATCATCCGCTACTGCCACCTGGGCACCGGCAATTACAATGACAAGACTGCGCGCCTGTACACCGACCTCAGCTACCTGACCGCCAACGAGGCGATCGGACGGGACGTGGCTGCGCTGTTCAACATGCTCACTGGCTACAGCCGGCCGCCCGAGTGGGAGCGCCTGGCGGTGTCGCCGCTGACCATGCGCAGCCGGGCGGTAGAGTGGATCCGCCGCGAGGCCGAGCACGCCAGAGTCCGCGCCACCACCGGCCGCGGCCCGGGCGGCCGGATCATCGCCAAGTTCAACAGCATGGTCGACCCCGGCATCGCTGACGAGCTATACGCCGCCAGTAAAGCGGGCGTGCAAATCGATCTGATCGTGCGCGGCATGTGCATCCTGAAGGCGGGCGTGCCCGGTCTGTCCGAGAACATCCGCGTGCGCTCGATCGTTGGCCGGTATCTGGAGCACAGCCGCATCTTCTTCTTCGCCAATGCGGGAAATCCGGTCTACGCCATCAGCAGCGCCGATTGGATGACCCGCAACCTCGACTGGCGGGTGGAATGTCTGACGCCCATCGTCGACGAACGCCTGCGCCGCCACCTGAAGCGCATCCTCGACATCAGTCTTGAAGACAACTGTCAGGCCCGCCTGATGCAGCCAGACGGCACCTATGTGCGTCTGAAGCCCAAGCGCGGCGACAAAGCCCGCCCCAGCCAGGACCTGCTCGCCAAGGAATGCCTGGCCGTGGCCGCCGCCGAGGAGCGCGACGAGGACAACAAGCCAGTGCTGCGCTTCAAGCCGCGGCGCAAGGGTCAGTAGCAGAAGGAACCACGGAAAGCCAGCTCGCAACCGCCAGAACCATGTTGTTCGTTCTGGCGTGCGCTCACGAGCCCGAATCCCGCCAAGTGGTGGCCCGGCGGGCCAGTTCCGCGGCGCTGGCCAAGCCGAGCTTGCGCTTGATGTTGGCTTTGTGGGCTTCGACGGTTTTCTCGCTGAGGATCAGGCGTTCCGCGATGGTGCGGGTGGCGAGGCCGTCGCCGGTCAGTTCGAAGACCCGCAGTTCGCGGTCGGACAGGGTTTCGACCGGAAGCTTGCCCTGCTGGCCGGGGGCCTGGGCGGTCGGCCCGAGCCAGGTCCCGCCGGCTTCGATCGCTGTCAGGGCGCTGACCACCTGGTCGGCGGCGGTCTCCTTCATCAGGTAGCCTTTGGCGCCCAGCCGTAGGCAACGTTCGGCGTAGACCCGCTCATCAAGCATCGACAGCACCAGGACCTTGAGGTACGGGGCATGGTGCAGCAGCACGGGCAGCAGATCCAGGCCGCTCGCGCCGCGCAGGTGCAGGTCAAGGATGCACAGGTCGGGGTCCTGCTGTTTGAGGTGCAGGATGGCTTCGTCGGGGGTGGCGGCCTCAGCACAGACCAGCAGACGCTGATTGGCATCGATGAGTTGACGCAGTCCGCTGCGTAGCAGGGGATGGTCGTCGATCAGCAGGACGCGGGCGCGATGGTCGATGCTCATGAGGTGTGGGCCAAGGCAGGGAGGTGAATGGCCACGCGCCAGCCGCCCTGGGGCAGGGGGCCGGTGTTCAGGGTCGCACCCAGGCGCTGGGCCCGATGGCGCATGCTGCGCAGGCCGATGCCTTCGGGTCCGGCCGTGGTGGCGGAGCCATCGTCAGTGATGGACAGAGATGTGGGCGTGTAGGCAGCGATGGTCACCGTCTTGGCGAGGCCATGACGCAGCGCATTGGTCAGGGCTTCCTGGGCAATGCGGTAGAGGTCTTCGCCGGCGGCGACGGGAAAGTTCAAGCCGGTGGGCCAGTCGACGGTGCAGGTGATGTCCGCCGCCCGGGCCGTGGCGTCGGCCAACTGGCGCAGGGCGGCCTCCAGGCCCGCCGCCTCGATATCAACGGGGGCGAGGCGGCGGGCGATGGCGCGCACCTGGGCGATGGCGGCAGCGATGTTCGCGCCCAGGTCGCTGGCCCGTTGGCGGACAGCGTGGTCACTTTGCGTCTCCAGCAGCTTGGCCTGCAAACTGATCGCAGTCAGGGTCTGGCCCAGGCCGTCGTGCAGATCCTGGCCAATGCCCCGGGCCATGTGGCTGGCGGCGATCAATTCGCGATTCATCGCATCCTGCTCACGCAGGCGTTCGCGATCAGCGATGGCGTGACGCAGACGGGCCACCGTCGGACGAAAGATCAGCATCGCCTCGGCGACCAGCACCGCCAACACCACCAGGCAGATGCCCAATTCAAGGATGATCAGGTTGCGCACCCGGTCGGCGGATTCCTGAGTATAGAGGCCGACCACGCCTTCCATGCCGTCCAGGAAGCCGTCTTCCCGGGCGAGCAGGCGATCGACCGCACTGGTATCCCCGGCCAAGACCGCCTGGGCGGCGGCGGTCATGTCGGCCACGTGCGATGTCAGCCGCGCCAAGGCCGCGGCGACCTGCGGGCTGTTGTCGGTACCCATGCCGGCGACCTGGTCATCGTTCGAGAGACGGCGATGGGCGGCGGTCCATTCCTGGAGCATGCTCTGAAGTTCGGCGCTGTGCCGTGGTCGCTCGGCTGCATCGGCCTGACGCCAAGCCAAGGCGGCTTTGCAGAGACGCTGCGACAGCATGCGCTGCCGTCCGGCCAGGTTGACGACGGTGGCATCGTGGGCCCCGCGGTGCAGAGCAAGTTGCACCACACCCTGGGCCAATAGGGTCAGGAGCGCCACGGCACCGAGCGCCAAGCAATAGCGCCAGGTCAGCAGGCGGGCAGTGGAACGATCGAAGGCGTCAGGCACAGGGGCAGTCTAGGTCTAGAGGGATGGATGTGGGGTGCTGCACGAAGCAGCATTGGCCAGCGGGCCGACTCATGAATCGCCAACGACTATGGACTGCGGCCAACCGAACGGCTGGACGTCACGTCATGAGCTTCTGCTATAGTGGCAAAAAGTTGAGAGAATCTTACGGTGACTGGCGCAGCCGTTGGCACAGCGCCAGGACCTCAGGCCGGCAGCAGCCGCAGCTGGTGGCCGCCCGGGTGGCCTGGATCACGCGGTCAGCGTCACCGGCAAGAGCCACGGCAGCTGATTGAATAGTGGATTCGAACACGCGATTACAGGTGCAGACCAGTCGATCTGGCTGGATCTGGCGAGACTGGGGATCGGTGGCGGCGGGTGACATCGGGTTGCTACGGTCAAGCATGCCGCCGCGCATCACTCTGTCAGTAGGATGGGTCGCCTGATTTTTGCGCAGTGCCCAGGCCTGACCCGTCACCTCGGGGGAATCCTGGGGGACTTCCTCCCTAGGTTGTGCATCGCGACGTTACAGACCGCTGGTTGGCACAGGGCGCTTAGGAAAAGCACCGGAGCCACACTCATGACCACGCGTCTCATCCGTTCCTGCGCCGCCTTGACCCTGACCCTCGGTAGCATCATTGCTGCTGATTTCCCGGTCTACGAGCGCACTTCTATTCCCCCCGATCTCAAGAAGGCGATCGCCAACAAGCTGGAGGTGAAGCGCCCGCTCAAGTTCGGTATGATCAAGCTCACTGACTGCGCCCCCATCGTAGTGGCCAAGGAACTCGGCTTCTTCGCTGCCGAAGGCCTGAACGTCGAGGTCATCGTCCAGCCCAACTGGAAGGCCGTGCAGGACAACCTGGTGAACGGGGAACTTGATGGCACGCATATGTTGTACGGTCACCCGCTGGGTACTGCGGTGGCTGGCAGCGCCGAGATCGTGGCGCCCTATAACATGTCCATCAACGGGATGGGCATCTCGGTGTCCAACGACATCTGGACGCGCATGGCTGCCAAGGATCCGGCCCTGGCCAAGCCCGGCTACCCCATGCCGATCAGCGCCGCGCCGCTCAAAGAGATCAGCACCGCATACAAGGCCGAGGGCAAGACCCTGACCATGTTCATGACCTACCCGGCGGGCAGCCACAACATCAACCTGCGTTATTGGCTGGCGGCGGGCGGTGTAAATCCCGGCTTCTACGAAAGCGTCGCCGATGCGAAGGGCGTCACCGATGCGGACGTGGTCCTGCAAGTGAATCCGCCGCCGCAGATGGTCTCGGCGATGAACCAGGGCAACTGCCAAGGCTTTTGCGTAGGCGAACCTTGGAACATGAAGCTGACCATCGACGAGAAGACCGGCCGCCTGGCCATCCCCAGCAACTACATCTTCGACGGTTCGCCGGACAAGGTCTTTGGCATGACCAAGAAGTTCGTTACCGAGAACCCCAACACCACCAACGCGGTGGTAAAGGCCCTGATCCGCGCCGGCATGTGGCTGGATGAGAACACCGAGAACCGCCGCACGCTGGCCAGCATCCTCGCTCACAAGGATTACATCGCCGCCAGCCCGGCCATCCTCGCCGAGTCGATCACCGGCACGCTGGTGTACGGCATGGACGGCGGCACGCCTGACCGCCGCCCCGAGCCGCGCTTCAACATGTTCTACAAGGACTTCGCCAGCTTCCCCTACCACAGCCACGCGGTGTGGGGCCTGACCCAGATGCGCCGCTGGGGAATGATCGGCGACGCCAAGCCCGATGCCTGGTACCAGGAGACCGCCGCCAAGACCTTCCGGCCTGACCTGTACCGCGCCGCCTTCGCCAGCCTGGTGAAAGATGGTTTGGTCAAGGCCGAGGATCTGCCCAAGGACGACAGCCGCGCCTATCCCGCTGAGGTCTTCATCGACAAGATCGCCTTCGATCCGGCCAAGCCTAATGAGTACCTCGGGAAGTTTGTTATCGGGAAGAAGTGATTCTGGGTATGGTGGATGGGGTATGGGATATGGTGAAGAAAAACGCACACCGTCGTGGGCAGTCACCATACCCCATTCACCATAGCCCGTTCACCATACCCCATACCCCATTCACCATAGCCTGATTCGGACCTCCATCCATGCACCGCCTCGCCACCGCCCTCGAAACCTGCGGCTTATCCTGGCTCGCACCATTGGCGCGCATCGCCAATGGTGGAAACGCGCGCTATGAACTGGGGCAGCTCCTGTGCCTGGCGGGGCTGCCACTATTGGCCATCGGAGCGGCGCTGCTGAGTTGGCATCTGGTCGCCAGCAACGTGCGCATTGGCACATTGGCCCTGCCCACGCCGGCCCTGGTGTGGGAGAAGGGCGCCGAGCAGGTGCGCGAGTGGCGGGCGGATGGGGTGGCGAAGCGCGAGCACCAGGTCCTGGTGCTGAAGACCGCGGTCGAGCAGAGCATGACCGTGGCCGAGGTACTGCAGTTCATGCCCTACCAGGGCAAGAAGCTGTTCGTGAATCAGATCGTGTTGTCGGTCGAGACGGTCTTCCTGGGGGTCGCCGGCGGTCTGCTGATCGCCATCCCGGTGGGCATCCTCTGCGGGCTCTCTGGCGCCGTGTTCCAGATGTGCAACCCGCTGATCCAGCTCCTCAAGCCGGTCAGCCCGCTGGCTTGGTTCCCGGTGGTGTACCTGCTGATCAATCGGGCCATGCCTCAGCAAGATCCTCTGCTGCCCAAGAGCATGCTCATCGCCGCCATCGTGGTTGGCCTGTGCAGTCTGTGGCCGGCCCTGGTCAACACCGCCAACGGCGTGGCCAACGTGGACAAGGACCACCTCAACGTCGCCCGCGTACTGCGCCTGCCCTGGTGGAAGCGCATCTGGTCGATCGTGCTGCCCAGCGCCACGCCGGCGATCTTCACCGGTGTGCGCGTCAGCCTGGGGGTAGGTTGGATGGTGCTGATCGCCGCCGAGATGATGGCGGTCAGCCCTGGCATCGGCGGTTTCATCTGGGACTGGTACCAAAGCTCCAACGACGTGGCCCTCGCCTACCTGGTGCTGTCGGTGATCGTCATCGGCGTCATCGGCTTCCTCCTCGACCGCATGTGCATAACCGTGCAGATGCTGGTGTCCCGCGGTCAGACCGCCGCGATCAGGTAACCATCATGAAATTCCTGGAAATCATCAACGTCGGCAAGACCTACACGGTGGGCGGCCGTCCCCCCGCCGAGATCCTGCATCAAGTCAGTCTGGACATCAGGAAGGGCGAGTTCATCGCCACCATCGGCCACAGCGGTTGCGGTAAGAGCACCATGCTGTCGATGCTGGCAGGGTTGACAGACGTCACCGCGGGCTCGATCTGCTTCAAAGAAATCGAAATCGACGGCCCCGGTCCCGAGCGCGCTGTGGTCTTCCAGCACCACAGCCTGCTGCCCTGGCGCACGGTCATGGGCAATGTCATGCTCGCCGTCGATCAGGTTTTTCGTGGCGAGGGCAAGGCCGCGCGCCGTACGCGAGCCGAGCGCTGGATCGAGACCGTGGGCCTGAAGGAGCACCGCCACAAGTACCCGCATGAGATCAGCGGCGGCATGAAGCAACGCGCCGGCATTGCCAGAGCCCTGTCCATGGAGCCAGAGGTTCTGCTGCTCGACGAACCCTTCGGCGCACTCGACGCCCTGACCCGCGCCCAGCTCCAAGACGAGGTCTTGCGCCTCCACCTAGAGAACAACCTCACCGTCTTCATGGTCACCCACGACATCGACGAGGCCGTCTACTGCTCGGATCGTATCGTCATGATGCGCATGGGCCCCCGCGCCGGTATCGGCCGCATCCTCGACGTCCCCTTCGCCCGTCCACGCGAACGTCTGAGCTTGATGGAATCCGCTGAGTTCGCCGCCCTGCGCAACCAGTGCGTGCGCTTTCTTTACGACCAGAAGCACGGCGCAACTGTTCCTGCCAAGGCTCCTGCGCCCTTGCCAATAACGGTGTCGGCGGAGGTGGCGAAGGCGTAGGCGGCGCTTCGCAAAAGTCAGCGGGCCTGGAGGCCCGCGGTCCGGTCGGCGCTGCGCGCCGCGCGAGCCGCGAGAGCCGCCACCGCAGTGGCGATTCTCCCCCTGGGACCGCGGGCCTCCAGGCCCGCTGTTGTCAGACGACCGTTCCCCCGTCACGCTGCCAGCATGGCTGGTTCGTCGGACATCGTACCACGAGGCTGGCACCAGCGCGGCTACCTGCCTCACTTCGATGGCCGGCTGGTGACCCAGTCGATCACCTACCGCTTGGCCGATTCACTGCCCTCCAAGGTCATCGCCCGATATCAGGACGAGGTCCGCGATGAACCTGATGATCGCCGGCAGCGGGCCTTGCGAGAACGCATCGAGACCTTCCTTGATGCCGGCCATGGCGCCTGCTTGCTGCGGGATGAGCGCGCGGCGGGAATCGTCGAGGACGCTTGGCGGCATTTCGCAGGTGAACGCTACGTACTGCATTCATGGGTGGTGATGCCTAATCACGTCCACGTCCTCTGCTCGCCCCTGCCAGGGCAGTCGATGCCGGATATCATCCGGGGGTGGAAAGCATTCACCGCCCGGCGCATCAATGCGCTGTCTGGCCGCACCGGTCAGCTCTGGTTGGAGGATTACTGGGATCGATACATCCGGGACGGCGATCACTTCCGACGGGTGGTCGACTACATCCACGCTAATCCAGTGAAGGCGGGGTTGGTGAAGGAGGCCACGGCATGGAGGTGGTCGTCGGCAGCGCGGAACGGAGACGGCTGACTTCAATGGCTATCTCCCCCCTGGGACCGCGGGCCTCCAGGCCCGCTTCGCAAAAGTCAGCGGGCCTGGAGGCC
>JBBQTJ010000115.1:0-9766 GCA_038213315.1 Planctomycetota bacterium | reverse complement strand
TCATCCCGCCACCTCCCGCACCACATCATCAACCAGATCCCCCGTCGTCAGTCCCTCCGCCTGTCCGTCATAAGTCAGGGCCAAGCGGTGGGCGAGGACCTCGCGGGCGAAATGGCGGACGTCAGCCGTGGCGACGTGGGCGCGGCCCTGGGCCAGGGCGCGGACGCGGCCGGCTTTGATCAGGGCCTGGGCGGCGCGGGGGCTGGCGCCGTAGCGCACGAAGCGGCGCACGCGGTCCGGCGCGCCGGGCGTGGTGGGATGGGTGCACAGTACCAGGTTGCAGGCGTACTCGCGGATCGGGTCGGCCACCACCACTTGCTCTAGCACGGCGCGCATCGCCAGGATGCGGGCACCGTCCAGCACCGGGCGGGGCTCGACGCGCTGCTGCAGAATCGTGCGCGAGACGATCTCGTTCAGTTCCGCGCCGGTCGGGAAGGGCACCACCACTTTGAACAAGAAGCGGTCGAGCTGGGCCTCGGGCAGCGGATAGGTGCCTTCCTGCTCCAGCGGATTTTGCGTGGCCAGCACCACGAAGGGCGGCGTGAGAAGGTGCGTCGTGCCAGCGACGGTGACCGACGTCTCCTGCATGGTCTCAAGCAGGGCCGACTGGGTCTTGGGCGTGGCGCGGTTGATTTCGTCCGCCAGCAACAGCTGGGTGAACACCGGGCCGGGCCGGAAGGTGAAGCGAAAGCCGCCCTGGCCATCGCCGTCCATCACCGTGGTGCCGACGATGTCCGCCGGCATCAGGTCAGGGGTGAACTGGATGCGGCTGAAGACAAGCTGCAGGCTGGCCGACAGGGCCTTCACCAGCTCGGTCTTGCCCAGGCCGGGCACGCCTTCCAGCAGCACGTGGCCGCCGGCTAAAAGGGCGGTGACCACCGCCTCGACCACGCGGGTCTGGCCGACGATGACCCGGCCGACCTCCGCATACACGCGGGCAAGATCGTCGCGGAAGCCCTGGGCTTGGGCAGTAAGGGTCGCGGTATCGGTCATGGTTTGGAGTCCTTGTCCTGGCGGCGGCGTTTGGCGTCGAGAAGGCGGGCGGCGGTGGATTGGGGAGAAGAAACAGGTCCGGTCGTCCGGTCGTCCGGTCGTCCGGTCGTCGGCGCGGGTGCGGAGGCCACGGAGGTGGAACCCGCCGGCGGTATGCGGTCTGGCGTCGACCCCGCGACCGCGCGACCCCGCGACCCCGCGACCGCTGTCTTGGCTGCGAGCAGCGCCGCCATCGTCGGCGTCGCTGGGCCGTTGGCGCGGCGGCGGCGCAGCCAGCCGGTCAGGCGATGCCAGTCCGGTTGCAGGCGGCGCAGGGCCACGTCCAGGACCAGCAGCGCGGCGAGCACGGCGAGTAGCAGATCGAAGACCGGTCGTGTGCTAGCGCGGGGTTGGCGGTCGGCGCCGAAGAGGATTTTGCCGTCCTCGGCGCCACTCAGCACGCGGCCGCCAGTGGCTTCGGCGAGGCGTTCAAGCGCGGCGGGATTGGCGCGGAAACGGCGGAACTCTTCCGGGTAGCTGACCACCAGGCCGCCCAAGGCCTGCTCGCTGCGTTGATCGCCGGCGGCGGCCACCGCCACCTGATAACGGCCGGCGCCGGCCAGGGGGAATTCGCCGCTATAGCGGCCAGGTGCGACGGCGCGTAGCTCGACGGGCAGGCGCGTGCCGCCGGGCACGGTGACCATGGCCTGGGCCGCCAAAGCGGCGCCGCCCACCAAATGGTCTTCGACCTGGATGGTGCCGTGACGACCGTCGGCGGCGCAGCGGATGGTCAGGTGGCTATCACCGGTGGCGCGGGCCAGGGCGGTGAACAACTGATCGGCAAAGGCGCGGTAACGGCCCCAGGCGACCCAGTCCCGGCCGAAGCCACGCCCCAGATCCGCGGTGAAGACCATGCCCGTGCCCACGCCAAAACGCCAGGTCGCCAGCACCGGATCCGCCTCGTCAACGTCAGGCCCTTCCAGTACGGTCTGGCTGCGCGGGCGGGGATTGGTCAGGACATAGCCGTGCAGGGCGGGCAGGGCGCCCAGCCCTTTCATGATCGAGGAAGGCACCGCCGGCGTCGGCGTGAACTCCTTGTTCTGGATCTGGCTGCGGCGGATGGTTTGCGCTTCTTTGGTGAAGATCGCGGGCAGGCGCGCCGGATCGTCGGGATAATAGTGCCGCCCGCCGGTGGCGCGGGCGATCTGCTGCATGCTGTCGCTGGGTTTGTTGTCGTGGGGGAAGACCGACACCGTGCTGATGGTGATGCCCGCCTGCATCGCCTGTTGGAGCAGCGCCGGCGTGGGCGGGCTGGGATCGCCGTCGCTGATGACGATGCAGTGCTTGGCCGCAGCGTCATTGGCGATCAAGCCCTGCACCGCCAGGGTGAGGATATTTTGGAAGCTGGGCATGTCGCCGATCTCGGCGCCGGTGACGATCGGCGCGAGGCGGTCGTACTCTGCCGCCGGGGTCAGCGGGATGAGCCATTTTTCGCCGCCGCCGGTGTAGTCGTAGCATAGCACGCCGATGTCGTCCTGCGGCGCCAGCACCTTCATCGCCTGCTTGGTGATGCGCTTGCCCCAGGTGTTGCCCTCGGGAAATTCGCAGGTGTGCAGCACGATCGCCAGGGCGCCCTTGGGCAGCACCTTGCGATTGCTGATGTCCATGGTCACCGGCAGGGCCTCTTCCACGGCGGTGCGGTTCCAGCCGCCCGGGCCGAAGCTGCCCGCGCCGCCCGCCATCAGCAGGCCGGTGCCCAGGTCGCGCACCGCGTCGCGCAGGGCGGCCTGCTGCGCGGCCGAGACCTGCTCGGCCGGCACGTCCAGCAGGGCCACGCTATCATAGGGCAGCAGCGGCAGCGCGGCGTCAGGCAATTGCCAGGGCTCGATCACCTCGACCGCGCGACCGGTGTCGATGAGGGCCTTGGCCAGGTCGGCGGCGCCGTCAACCGTGCTGCCCTGGGCGCGCACCAGCAGCACCCGGCCCTGGCCGCGCAGCCACAGGAAATTGATCGCGGTGTTGTTTTGTCGCCAGCCGTCCTGGCCGTCGACCGGTTCGATGGTGGCGGCGTATTCCCAGTAGCCCGCCCCGCGCAGGCGGATGGGTACGGCCAGGCGCGTGCGGCCCGCCTGCCACGCCACCGGGCTGCGGGTCAGCTCCACACCGTTCTCGCGCAGCACCAGGGTGCCTTCGCCTGTGGTCAACGCGCCCAGGATCGCCACCGCGTCGTAGGTCTCGCCGGGCCGGACCTCGGTGGGCAGGTCCAGACGCTCGACCCAGACTTCGCGCTGATGGTCGTAGCGGATCGGCAGCACATCGACGGGGATCTGCCGGCGGCGCAGCAGGGCCAGGGCGCGGTCGGTGGAACCTTCGGTAGCAGTGCCGTCGCTGATCAGCACCACGCGGCCGGGATTGCCTTCGGGCAGCACCGCCGCCGATAATTCCAAGGCTCGGCCCAGATCGGTGCCTTCTGGATCAAGCCGGCTGTTGAGCGTCTCGAAGGGAAAAGCGGCGCGGGGCGGCAGTTCCACCGCCGCATCGCGGGCGAAGATCACCAGACCGGCCTCGTCCTGCGCCGGTTTTCCACCAGCCGTCTGTAAGACCCAGCGCAGCGCCTCATCCTGCACCTTGGTGCCCAGCGAGCTGCTGCGGTCCAGGCAGTACACCACCGACAAGCGGTCGCTGATGCGCACGCTGCGCGGCTCGGCCAGGGCGGTGATCAGAGCGGCGAACAACAGCAGCCGCACGATCGCGGCGAGCTGCGGCCGCAACCCCGTCGGACCGGTGGCGGCCCACCACCACCAGATCAGCGGCAGGATCAGCAGCAGGACGAGTCGCTCGGGCGCGGCCAGGCGCAGACCATCGAGGGCAAGTGTGGTGAGCAGGCCGGCGATGGCGCAGCACGCAACCACCAACGGGACTGCGTCGGTCCAGCGCCAGGGGCGGCGCGGATGCGGCAGCAGCAGGGCCAGGCGCGCGCGCCAACTCATGGCCCGACCTCGACGATGCGGCGATTGCCGGTGTCGGCGATCCAGATGCGTCCGTCCGGCTGGCTGGCCAGATTCCACGGGGTGGCCAATTGGCCGTCGCCGCGACCGGGCGATCCCCAGCGGGAGATGATCTTGCCCGTAAGATCCAAGCGCGTCATGCGGCCGGCGCCGTACTCGGCCACCGCCAGGCCCGGCCCCGGAATCAGGCCCAGCCCATACGGCGTGGTCAGATCGGTGCACAGCACGCGGACGAAGGTGCCGTCGTCACGGAAGACCTGCACGCGATTATTGAGCGCATCGGCGACATAGAGCAGGCCAGCCAGCCATTTCACCGTCTGCGGCCGCTGAAATTCGCCCGGGCCGGTGCCGAAGCGGCCGAAGGCCAGCACCGGCTTCAGCTCGGGGCTGAACTTTTGAATGCGGTCATTGCCGTCGTACTCGCTGACAAAGAGATGGTCGGCGTCGTCGCGGCAGATGCCCACCGGGAAGCGGAATTGGCCCGGTTCGTCGCCGGCGCTGCCGAACATGGTCAGCAGGGCGCCGGTGGCGCTGAACACCACCACGCGGTGATAGTGGGTGTCGGCCACGGCGATGCGGCCGTCGCGCAGCTCCACCAGATTCTCAGGCCGTCCGGCAGCAGTGGCCGACATGGTCCAGCGGTGCACCAGCGCGGCGTTGCGGTCGAAGCGCAGCACCCGGCCATCGGTATCGATGCTTAGCCAGCCGCCATCGGCGCAGTTGGCCAAGGCCCGGGGCGCGGGCAGGCGCGTGCCCTCGGGCGGCAGCACCACCACCCGGGTCGGCGGGGTCTGCGGCGCACTGCCGCAGGCAGCCAGCAGCATGATCAGCAGCGCCGCGAGTAACGGCACCAGGCGGACGCGTGTGCCCGCAGGCAGGAGCGGGCCGGGACGGTGGGCGACCAACCGTTCGCCGCCGGGCCCATCGAGCCGCGATTCGTGCCGCTCGCCCCGGTCACGTTGTGCCAGCACGGTAAGCGGGCCGACCGCATCAGCGCGTACCTCAAGCTGCATGGGACGCAGGCAGCATGGCCCCGGGCACTCAAGCCAAGCCGTTGCTGCGTGCGCGTCGAACCAAGCAGCTGGCCCGAGTAGCTGCGCGCTGGCCGCATCCGGCGGTGTGCGCCAGGCGGCGGCAGTGGGCAGGTCCATGACCACGCGGCCCTGCATCATTCCGATGGTGCGGTGCGCCCAGCCCACCACGCGAGCGGGCTCGTGACTGGTGAAGACCACGCAGCGGCCAAGCGCAGCGGCCTCCAGTTCCTGCCAGCAGCGGTCTGCCAGGGCGGGATCGCAGTGGGCCAAGGGCTCGTCCAGCACTACCAGCGGCGCGGGGGTCGCCAGCGCGCGGACCACGGCCAAGCGGGCGCGCTCGCCGGCCGAGCACTGAGCCGGTCGACGGTCGGCGGCCGCACGCAAGCCGAAGCGGTCGAGCCATTTTTCGGGATCAGCAGCACCGACGGCGAGCAGATGGCCGCGCACGGTGAGGTGCTGCCAGAAACCATCCGCCGGTCCCCAGGCGATGGCCGCGTCGGGTCCGCGCAGCGTGCCGCCGGTGATGCGCTGAAAACCCACGAGCACATTGAGGAGCGTGGTCTTGCCGGCGCCGCTGGGCCCGACGATGGCGGTGATGCCGTCGAGGACCGACAGATCAATGCGGTCCAGAATGGTTACGCCACCCAGGCGCACCGTCACGTCTGCCAGAGCCCAGCGCGCCTCACCCATGTCGCACCGTCCGCAACGGCATAGCGCGCGCCACCAGCCACAGGCCAGCAGTGGCGGCGGTGCCGGCCAGCAGCCAGGCCATCAGGCGTGCGGCCAGGGCATCGCTGTGCCCGTAGTGCATGAACTGGTAGCAGCGCACCAGGGCCGGGGGCGCCGCCAAGGGATGAAGCATGGCGGTGGCCGCGAGATCGCCCGCCGCCACCAGCAGCACCGCCAACAACGCCGCAGTGGTGCGCCAGGATCCCGCCTGCCAGGCGATGCGCGTCGCCACTGCGCGTCGCCCGGGCACCCCCGCCAGCAGCCGGGCCGCATGATGGGCCGGCGTGCCTTCGCCGACCGCGCGCCGCAGCAGCCACACCGCCGGTAATGCAACCAGAGCGAGGGCGGTGATCAACGGGACGGGCGAGTCCGCCAGCGGCGTGCCCGCCGTGAGCAGCAGCAGGCCCAGGCCCAGGGCCAGGCTGCCGGCGCAGGCCAGGGGCAGCAGCACGGCCCGCAGCCATACCGGCAGCAACCATGCCGTGGTGCCACCCGCCACGGCAAAGACCAAACCAGCCGCGACCTCGCGCCACACCTGCACATCCGCCAACGCCTGCACGCCGCGCAGGCCGCCGCGCACAATCACCCAGCCCGGGACGACGAGCAGGATGACCGTGCCCAGGATCAGCGCTGCGTGCGCGACCGCGCGCAGCATTGTCGCCGGAGGCGGGTTGCTGTTCGACGCTTCTGAGCCGCGACTCAGGCCCCAACCGGCAAGTACCAGGATGGTCACCTGGGCGAGGGCCCCAGGCAGCGCAGCGCGCGCGGTGTCGACGATCGGCTGACCACCGGCCTGGGCGTCGAACAGGCGCACCGCCCAGGTGGACACCGCCAGCCGCGAGGCCAATTCGAATTCCGCAAAACCCAGCACCGCGGTCAGGCCCACCGCGGGCAGCCAGGCTCGGCCCGGACCATGCAGGAGCCAGGTCCAGGCCCGACGTCGGCGTGACCAGCCCGCCAGTCGCAGCAGGTGCAGGCCCACGGCATCCACCGCCGGCGCCGGCGCGAGGGCCCGGGCCAGTATTGCCACCGGCGCGAGGCGCAGACCGGTCAGCAAGGCATGCAGAAGATGATCGCGCCACGTGCCGCTGCCCGCGAGCAAGGCCCAGGGCCACGCCACGGCGATGGCCGGCATCGCCACCCACGCGCCCAGCAGCACCACCACGCCACGGTGCCGCACCGCCGGCCGCAACAGGGCCGCAAAGGCGACCGCGCTGATGGCGATAATGAGGGCACGCAGCAGATCGGTCATGTCGTCTGCATCCGGCCGCTGCTCATGGATGGGCTTTCAACCACGCCAGGGCGGCGTTGCGCGCGGGCAGCAGACCGCCCAGATCGTGGCCGCGTGCGGCCCAGGGGCGCATGGTGCGGACGCGTTCGGGCAGGGCGGCGTCGTCCACCGGGCCAAGGGGGATTTGCGCGGCGTCGCCCTGGGCCAGGGCGGTCTCGGTGGCGGCGGACAGCAGATAATCGGCCAATTGCCGCGCGGCTTCGGCATGGGGCGCGCCGTTCAGCACCGCAATGGTATTGGGGATGGCCACGGTGCGTTCGCCCAGCTCCAGGGGCAACATCGTCACCGGCGCGCCGGCGGCGATGGCGCCCAGGGCATCGTCACTGTCGGTGTAGCCCCAGGCCCGATCGCCCCGCGCCACCAGGTCCTTCACCGCCCCGTTGCCGTCCACCTGGCGCAGACCGGCGGTGCGCACGCGCTCATGCCACTCGGGATAGCCGCCCGCTGACCACAGCAACGCGACGTGGGTCAAGGTGGTGCCGAACAGCGGCTTGGCCATGGCGCCCTGGCTCCAATCCGGCTCGGCGGGGAAATGCTCGGGCACCGCCATGCGCTCGCGATTGACCAGCACCACGCGCAGCCGCGCGCCCATGCCCGTCCACTGCCCGGCGGGATCCTTGAAGGCGGCGGGAATGCGCTGCCAACCGCTGCCGCGATGCTCGGCCAGCAAGCCCTTGGCCGCCAGATCAAGCGTGCCCAGCAGTTCATTGTTCCAGAATACGTCGCACTGCGGTGCGCCCGCTTCAGCGACCAGACGCTCGGTCAGGCCCAGCGATTTAGTCGCCTCGGTGTCGTAGCGGATATCCACGGTGATGCCGCTCTGCGCCTGGAAGGCGCGCAAGATCGGCTCGGCAAACACCGCATCGTGGGCGCAATACACCACCACGCGGCGCTCGGCAGGTCGGCCCATAAGCAGCCAGGCAGCAAACAGGGCGAGGATGAGGAGGAGGGGGGCGAGGAGTTTCATTTTTGGAGCGGGTTATGGTTGATGGGGTATGGGGCGCGGGTTATGGTTGATGGGGTATGGGGCGCGGGGCGCGGGTTATGGTTGATGGGGTATGGGGTATGGTGAACAACATGTCGCGATCAGTGCGACATCTCGTTTCACCATAACCCGTCCACTCTATCCCATACCCCATACCCCATCCACCATAACCTGGTCCCTCATTTCGCAAAATACTCCCGCACCGCCTCGTGGTAGCCGGGCGGGACCTGTTCGTTCACCAGGGCTTCGCTGACGTGCTGGCCGGATTGTTCGGCGGCAGCTTGGCGCAGGGCTTCGACCTTGCCGGGATCGGCAGCGCCTTGGGCCTTCCATTGCATCAGGATCTTGCCGGGGCGTTGTTGGCTGGCGGCTTGCTCGGGGGTGAAATCGGTGACCACACTCGGGTCGTCGGGGGCGTCGCGCTTGCCCCAGCCCTCGCCTTTGCCCGAGCCATTGCCATTTCCTTGGCAGGAGCCATCGCCGGGGCAGTTGGGACAGCCGCTACCCTGACACTTTTTTGTGCCGCCCTGGCCCTGCTTCTTGGCCAATTCTTCGGCGAAGAACTTGGCGTAGTCCGCCAGGCTGCCGTCTTTGGGCAGCTCGCCGCCCTTGCCGTCCTTGGCCACCTGACGCGCCGCCTGCAAGGTTTTCAGGGCATCTTTCAAGGCCTGCAGGTCGCGGGCGTTCTGGCCCTGGGCCTTGGCCTCAAGTTGAGCTTGAGAGAGGCTGTCGGCCAGGGCCTCCATCGCGGCCTTGGCCAATTCCGGTGAAGCGCTGCTGCCCAGTTGGTCCATGGCCTTGGCCAGGGCCTGGCCCAGACCGCTGCGATCACCGGCGGCTCCTGCCAACTCTTTGAGTTTTTGGTCGAGCTGACGGCGCAGCACCTGGCGCTCAGCCTCGTCGCTCGACGCGGCCAGCTGCTGGGCCAGGGCGGTTACCTCAGTCAATTTGGCTTCAGTCGCGGCGGTATCACCTTTGGCCAACTGCTGACGCAAGGCTTCCTGTTGCTCAGGCTGGCCCAAGCCCTGGTCGTCCTTGGCCGCAGCGGCGCTGCCGGCGGCCCGGTCCAAGCGCTCTTTCAAAAGTTCATTCGCGGCCTTTGCCACCTCGGCTAGCCGCGCCTGGGCCTGGGGATCAGCCTTGGGCAGGGCCTGGAGGGCATTGACGGCGGCGGTCAGAGCCTGCTCGACGGCGGCAGAGCGTTCGGCTTCGGGCCGGGCGGCTTGCAGATCGCTGGCGCGCAATTGCGCTTGCCTGGCCTGCTGGGCAAGGATCTCTCGGCTGCGCTCGGCGCGCAGCCGAGCCTCTTGCCGATGAAATGGATCGAGGTGGGGCACGAACAATAGAATGGCGGTGCCAGCGACGGCCGCGGCCACCAGCCAACGGGCCTGGGGCCAGGGCCGCCAGGGGGCCACCGTGGCTGGCCGCAGCGTCGCGGCCGCCTGGGCTGCGGCCGTGGCCACCATCGGGGCAAAGGCGCCATGATGCGGCGATGCGATGGTGACGAACAAATCAGCGGTGCCGGCCGCCTGATCAGCGAGTCGGGCCGCGGTCAGGGGCGCCGCCGCACGGGTCACCGCGGCGGCGATCAACGCGGCCAGGGCGGGGGGCAACGCGTACCACCACCAGCCCCAGTTGCCGTCAATGCCGGTGAGCCGCGCAAGGACCGCTGCCAGGCAGCAGCCGAGGGCGACGACCGTCGCAGCCCGGCAGGCGGCGCGGGCCCGCCGAGCGATGCGGACCCGGA
>JBBQTJ010000114.1:0-9857 GCA_038213315.1 Planctomycetota bacterium | reverse complement strand
GATCCCCGGCGGGTCGTTCGCGTGCCCATGGCCGCGACACATACCGGCCGGCTGGCCGCCCGGGAGTTGCTGGTGGCCTGCAAGGGGGTCGGCCAGGCCAGCGTCCGCCCCGGCCTGGAGTGGGCGCTGCTGCAAGCCAGTGGGCCGGAACGCACCGCGGCCCTGATCCTGATTCCAAGTGGCAAGGTCGACGACCTGGTCCGCGCGGCCGTGCGCCGGCTGTGCCGCGAATATCAGGATGGCCAGTTGGATGAATCCGGCCGCGAGTCCCTGGTGGTGGCGTGTTCACGGCTGGGCAGCACCGATGACCCGGCGGTGATGGGTGACCTGGCGACTCTGGCCGCGGTGGCGGAACGCGACTTGGCCGGCGCCGCCGCCAGCGTGCTGGCGGCATCCGCGACCTGGAAGGCGGACGCCCCGCTTGAGCGATTGACCCTACGCGCGGCCAACGATCCCGATCCGGTGGTCCGCCACGCGTTGCTGAATCTGCTCGCCCGCTTGAAACCTGCGGCTGCGGCCAGCGCCGCCGCCATCGATAGCCCGTGGCAGGATTTGGCGCGCCATCGGGCGCGGCTCGAAGCCTGGCAATGGCGCGAATTCGTGAAGTAATCCCCTCCGGCGCTAGCGGCCCATCTGCCGCGTTGGTCGTCGGTCGAGTGGCGCTGCCACACTCCCTCCTTCCGCCTTGCAGCTGGGCCACTAGCGCCGGAGGGACCAGAGCTTTTGGTGGGGAATCTTTTCCGGCGCTAGCGGCCCATCTGCTTCGTTGGTCGTCGGTCATGTGGCGCTGCCACACTCCCTCCTTCCGCCTTGCAGCTGGACCACTAGCGCCGGAGGGACCAGATCTTTTGGTGGGGGAGCAGGGAGAGCGGCGGTTGCGTTGGTCGTTAATGCGCTCAGGCGGTCAGGTGCTCTACGAGAATTTTTGTGCCCAGGGCGATCAGGACTACGCCGCCGAGGATTTCGGCGGCGGTGCCCCAGCGTTGGCCGAGGCGTTTGCCCAGGGGGACGGCGGCGGCGACCAGAATGAAGGTGACGGCCCCGATTATGGTGACGGAGACGAGGATCGGCAGCTCGACCAGGGTCAGGGTGATGCCGGCGGCGGCGGCGTCGATGCTGGTGGCCAAGCCAAGGATCAGCAGGGCGCCGGCGCTGGGCCAGCCGCGGGCCTCCGGGGCGTCGATGCCCTGCCAGGCTTCGAAGAGCATCTTGCCGCCGATGACGGCTAGGATCACGAAGGCCACCCAGTGGTCGATGGCGCGCAGATAGGGCCCGGCCGCCGCGCCCACCAGCCACCCCAGCAGGGGCATGGCCGCCTGGAAAGCTCCGAAGCAGAGCGCCATGCCCAGCGCCTGGGCCAGCGTGACGCGTGGGCTGCGCAGGCTGGTGACCATGGCCACTGCCACGGCATCCATGGAGAGGCCCAGAGCCAAGGCGAAGACGGTCAACAGGGCCATGCCGCGTAGCATGTTGGCCAGCGCAGGCGACCCAGGGTGATTTGCCCTATCGCGAGCACTGGCGCGGCAGCTGCATCGCTGAGCGTCAGCAGAGGCATAGGACGAGCGCGGAAAGGCCGGCGACGAGGCTGCGCTACGCAGCATTCCGCCCGGGAATCGCCTGATAGGCTCAAGCGATGACCGGGTATCCCTGTCCTGAAGATCTAGCTGGGCCGCTCCGCGACCTGTTGACCGGTTCCACCTTCGAGGTGCGGGCCTGTCGCGACCTGTTGCCACAAATGCAGGCGCCACAGGATCGGGAGGCGAGGATCAAAGTCGAACGCACCCTGAAGGTCTTGGAAGCCCATGCCCATCTGTTGCCGCCCTTGCTGCACGGCGGCGAACGCATCGCGTTCTGCTGCCTGCTGGACTGGTATTGGACGGTCGATCGTGCGGCGTTCGGCGAAGCCCTGGATCAAGGCGACATCGCCAACCTGACCGTGGCTGCGGACGAGTGGCGCATCAGCTGGAAACATATGGAGCCTGGCGTCCGCCGCGAATTGCGCGCGTACAGGGATCTCTGCTAGCTGAGCGGGCGCGCGGTATGCGCGCTGCGCTGTCCACGCCCACGTCGCGCCCAGTTACAGCTTGGGCAGATCCGGCAGATCGGTGCCCTGATCCTCGTCCTTGAAGCCTTCCATCTGGAGGATCTGGCTCTTTCGCTGAACGGGTTTTTCGATGCGTTCGCTCTTGGGCATCTCCTGCTCATCGTCCAGGACTACCAGCAAGGCGGTCTTGTTCTTTTCGTTGAGTAGCGTGGCGGTGGTGTGTCGCCGGGCGTCTTCTTCCTCGACTTCCGCGATGTCCGCTGCCAGGTCGCTCCTGGGGGGCGGGCTGACCAGGCTGGACGCGGCCGGCGGCGGGGCCAGGGGCGCGGCCGGCGGCGGCGGCAGGATGCTGGCGGTCGGCGGCGGCGGTAGGATGGAGGCCGGCAGCGAGGACGTGTGGGCCGACGGCGGAGCGGTCACGATCGGCGGCGGTGGCAGTGGCGTTGCCGTACTGCTGGGGGCATTGGGGGTCGGCACGGTGCCCGGCCCCGCAAGAGCACCGGAGCGGCTGCTGGTACCGTTGCCGCCGCGGGGTTGCCAGGCGTGACTTTGGGCGTTGCCCAGGCCACCGTGCTGCCCTTCGAGCAGATGCGCGGCCAGGCCCAAGGCTACGGTCAGGGCCGGGCTGTTGGCATCGAGGGCGTGGATGTCGTATTTGCTGGGCACCAGATCCAGGCCGGCGAGGGGGTCGAAAATGTGCACCGGGCGGCCCAGGATGTTGCCCAGGATGTCAGCGATGTTGGGCAACTGGCTGCTGCCGCCGGTCAGGACCACGGTGCCGACTTCGGCTTCGAACTTGCCTTCGACGTAATCGAAGCTGAGGCGGATCTCATTGGCCAGGTCCTCGAAGGCGGGCATGGCCGCATCGACCAGGGCATCAAGGGTCTCGCCAGGTGTCAGCTTGATGCGCTCTACATCCTCGGCGGGCTCGTTGAAGGTGCGGGCGATGGCGTCGGTGATCTCGTTGCCGGCAAGGTAGACCTCGCGGGTGAACAGCACGCGGTTGGCCTGGACGATGGCGATGTTCGATTTGCTGGCCCCGATGTCGATCAGCGCCGTGGCCTTCTTGGCCTGATCGCCGTCGGTGGCCTGGGGTGGGCCGAACAGCTCATAGGCATTGGCCAAGGCGAAGACGTCCACGTCCACCACTGCCGGCACGATACCCGCGGCCTTCAGGCTGCTGACATGGTCCAGGACGAAGCTTTTGCGCACGGCCACCAGCATGACCTCTTGCTGGGCGCCGGCCTTGGTGCCGGCCCGTTCGGGCAGGGGCTGGGCATCGATGACCACCTCTTCGCTGCCAAAGGGGATGTATTTGTCGGCCTCGTAGGCGATGTGGGCGCGCAGTTCTTCGCCGGACAGGCGCGGCGTCTCGACCTGCCGGACGATCACCGAGCGGCCCGACACGCTGGTCACCGCCTTGCGTGTCTTGACGCCCAGCTGGTCCAACACCCGGCGGATCACCTCGGTGACGTCCTGGTTGTCGATGCGGGCCTGGGCGTAGCCCTGCAGGGTGATGCGATCCTTGGTCGGCTGCACCGCCACCGCCTTCACCGAGTACGAGCCGACATCAAGACCGACGACAATCTTAGGCTGGGCAAACAACATAGTATGGCTCCGAGGGCGGGGACTGCCCCTGCAGCGTACATCGCCCGGGGGCCGGGCTCAAGGGGGCGTGTCGAGTCCTGGGCCGGCGCCCACCGCCCACCGCTTCAGCGGGGCAATTCGCTCAGCCGCCACAGGACCCGGTGCTGTTGCTCGACCCGTTGGGTCAGGGCATCCAATACCAGGGTGAAATCCAGCTGCCCACGGATATCGCCGGGCAGCTGGTCGGCGGTGGCCGCAGTGGTGGTGCTGCCGGCCAGGCTGGCCAGGGTGGCGGTGACGGCGAGGGGCGGGCGGCTGAGCTGGACGCTGCGGGGCAGCTGGTTGGGCGGGATGGTCAACGAACTGACCGTGCCGCTCCAGGTGCGGGTGGCAGTCAGGTCCAGGGGCTCGCCCAGCGCGATGGTCTGGGCGACCTCGCTGGGCAGGGCGAGCATCTGCCCAAACATGCGCGCCAGGGCGGCGTCCGACCAGGTGACGGCCGCGGCCTGGGCCAAGGGCGAGGGTTCACCGGGCACGGCAGAGGGAACCCGCTCTGCCAGGCGGCGGGCCAATTCGGCGCCACCGTGCGCGGCCAGCACCGCGCCGGTACGCGGGTCCAGGTCGAGATCAAAGACCGCGCCTTCCATGGCCGCCAGGTGGCCGAGCAGGGGATCCTGGGTTTCGCGGCCCAGGTCCCGCGCGCTGTCGACATTGCGGTCGCTGCCTGGACCCAGATGGGTGGCGATCACGCGCAGGATCTGCACGCGCAGCGCGACGCGCTCGGGAGTGACGGTCTGGGGATCAGCCAGCAGCTTCCACACCATGGTGGTGGTATAGGTCAGGGTGTCGCCGGCGCTGACCCAGGAGACCTCCTGTTTCAGCTCGTAGGCCCACATGCGGTGCTGGCCCACGGTAAAGGCCCAACCCTCAGCCGCCGGCAGCGCGGTGGCGGCGACCAGCAGCGCGAGCAGCCAGCGGCTCATCGGGTGCGCTCCACCACAAAGCGTGCGAGCACGCGCAGCTGATCGGCGTGGGGGCCCAGCGGCACCAGGGCCTCCAGCGCTTCGTCCAGCAGGTGCTTGGCCCGGGCGCGGGCCCCGTCCAGGCCGAACAGCGCTACATAGGTCAACTTGCCCTGGGCTGCGTCTTTGCCGGGCGTCTTGCCCAGCTCTGCCGCGCTGGCGGTGGCATCCAGGCAGTCGTCAGCCACCTGGAAGGCCAGGCCGATGGCCTCACCATAGGCGACCAGGGCCTGCCGCACGGCGGGCGCGGCCCCCGCAGCCAAGGCCCCCAGCTCGACGCTGGCGCGGATCAGCGCCGCCGTCTTGCCGCGATGGATGCGGACCAGCAGGTCGGCGGCGTCGTCGCCATGGGGCTGCCCTTCCGCGTCCAGGTCTTCCTGTTGACCACCGACCACGCCCAGGCTGCCAGCAGCCAGGGCCAAGGTCGTCACGGCCTCGGCGCTGATCGCCGCGCAGGCCTGGAAGGCCAGGGTCTGCAAGGCGTCGCCGGCGAGGATCGCGGTCGCTTCATCGAAGGCCTTGTGGCAGGTCGGCCGCCCACGGCGCAGGTCGTCATCGTCCATCGCGGGCAGGTCGTCGTGCACCAGGGTGTAGGTGTGCAGCAATTCGACCGCCGCCAGGGCCGGCGCGCACAGGACATCAGCCCCCAGACACGCGCGGCAGGCCGCCAGGACCAGGGCCGGGCGCAGGCGTTTGCCGCCCGCCATCACGCTGTAGCGCATCGCCTGATGCAGCCGGGCGGGGGCCGCCGTCGCGCTTGGCAGCCAGTGGTCCAGGCTCAGCTCGGCCTGCCGTGCGGCTTCACTCAGGAAGGCTTCGGCCGCTAGGACCGGAGCGACAGTCAGACCGATGGACGAGTGCGGACGCATGCCGGCAAGGTTCGATGAGGGCGAGGTGGGTCAACGGGAATGCGGAAATGCTCGCCGCAGAGTCACGCCCGTTGCGGAGACGTTAGCCGCTCAGGCAGCGTTATTTTTTGTCCCAGGCCATGGCGATGCCGGTGATCCGTCCCAACGCGCTGCGCACCGTGATCGGTTGACTGCCTCCGGCGGGCAGGCTGGCGCAGGACCATTCGACCACCTCCTGGCGCGTGCCATCCCGCATGGTGAACGACAGGTGCAGGGGGGCCAGGTCAGCGGTGCCACCATTGACGACGGTGCCGCGCAGCACCAGGGCTTCGCCGTCCGGTTCAGTCGCGCTGACCGTAAAGGTCAGCGGGTCGCTGGTCACCACGGTGCCAACGAGGCCAGCGGTGGTGGCGGACTTGGCCGGTGCGCCCGAGGTCCAGCCCAGCTCAAGGCCCGCCCAGGTGGTCACGCCGGGGGCAGGGGCGCTGAAGGCCCGGTCCGCCCCGGCGGCCAAGTCACCGGCGGGGATCTCAAGGGTGGTCAGGGCTTTGCCGGCGCGATCGCTCAGGGTCAGGGTCATGGCGACGCCACTCAGGTCTTTGCCGGTGCCATTGCGCACCCGGCCCACCAGGGTGCCCTTGGCCAGGCGCAGGAAACCGACTTCCAGATCGGCGACGCCAGTGAAACCATCGCTGCCGGCGGCGACGGTGACCGCAGAGCCGGTGGCGCTGGCCAGCACCTTCACCGACACGCCGATGGCGACGTGCTTGGGCAGCCCTTTCAACGTTCTGGTCTGGGCGACCACGGCATTGGCAGGGATGTCCACCGGTTCCTTGATCGGCACGGTCTTCACGTCGGCACCACCCTCATCAAGGAAGTGCAGCACCTGGGTCGCACCGATGGCGGGCTGTCCGCCAACATTCCAGATCCACCAGTCGATTTTGTGATTCGCGCCCCGGTCCTTGGCTTCGGAACGGGCTTCCACTGCCATCAGATAGGGACCGTCCGCCAGGGCAGCTGTGGCCATGGGCAGGTTCATCTTATCCGGGGCCAGGAAGCTGGCGGTGCCATCGCTCCAGGACAGCTCGGCCTGCCAAGCGGCAAAGGTGGGGCAATTCAGCCGGTAATAGAGGTCGCCGGTGGCACCGGGCCCAAGCGCACCCAAGGCCTTCCAGTCGCCCTGATGCAGGATTTGGCGCTCGGGGCCCAGGGTGGCGATGCGCAGGCGCAGGTCCGAGGCGGTGGCGCTGCCCCCCCTCAGGCGCAGGTCCCACTGGAAAAACGGACGGTATTGCTCGTCCGCCCGCCCGCCCCACAGATAGCTGCCGACGATGCCGGGCCCTGGCCCGGTAGGCCGTCCGGCCTTGCCGTCCTGGCGGAGGAAGACGGCCTCGGCATCGGCCTTACCCGCTCCGGCAGTGCGCATGGCAGGCGGGGCGCCATCGGCCCCCGGCAGGGCGGCAAGCACGACGGTGACCAGGACGAGCAGACGGATCATGGCGGCATCCCAGTGCGCATGCCGAACCAGTCCCGCCGGACTCGGCGGAAGGGCAGGCTGCGAGGACATGGACAAACGTAACAAACTGTGCGCGGTTCACCGCCAGGTGCCAAGACAGTGACTCACCCGCCCTCAGGTTCACGTGCGCTACCCCTGGTGTCGGCTGCAAACCCTGGCCCATGCTCACTTCCCCCCGCGCGGAGCACCCATGGCACGACGTTTCCTTGGCGAAATCCTGGTGGATATGGAGGCGACGACCCAGGACCAGGTGCAACTCTGTCTCAAGAAGCAGATGGACGGCGATAAGCGCCCCGTGGGCGAGCTCCTGGTCAGCCATGAATTCTGTACGCCCGAGGACGTAGCCCGCTCGCTGGCCGAGCAGTTCGATCTGCGCTTCTACGATCTGGACACCATCGAAGTGCCGCCCCAGGTGATGGATCTGGTGCCGCAGAACCTGGCCCGCGAGCACAAAGTGGTGCCGATCATGGTCCAGGGGAAGACCCTGGTGGTGGCCATGTCCAATCCTCTGGCGCTTGAGGTGGTCGACACCCTGCGGTTCCAAACCAGCTACAACATCGAAGTGGCCCTGGCCAGCGACCGGCAGATCGCCCTGGCGCTGGAGAAGCATTGGGGTCTGAGCGAGAACAAGCTCGACAAGATGTTGGGCGAAATGACCGAGGAGTTGGCGGTCCGTACCGATGGCGACACCCAGGGCGACGAGGACGACGCCCTCATCGTCAAGTTCGTGCAGCAGATCATCCAGAACGCCGAGGCCAATCGCGCCAGCGACATCCACATCGAGCCGATGGCGGACAATCTGCGCATCCGCTACCGCATCGATGGCGTGTGTTTCACCATGGATCCGGCGCCCAAGCGACTGCAGGGTCCGGTGCTGCAACGCCTGAAGATCATGGCCGGGATGATGATCGAAGAGAAGCGCAAGCCACAGGACGGACGCATCAAGGTCAAGGTCAACGGCAAGAAGATCGACCTGCGCGTCAGCAGCCTGCCCTCGGTGCACGGCGAGGCGATCGTCATGCGTATCTTGGACAGCTCCAACCTGAAGGTGAACCTCGAAGACATGGGCTTCGACCCCCAGGACCTCAAGATCTTCAACGGTCTGATCAAGCGCCCCAACGGCATCATCCTGGTGACCGGCCCCACCGGTTCGGGCAAGACCACCACGCTGTACGGCACGCTCAACACCCTCAACAGCATCGACCGCAAGATCATCACCGCCGAGGATCCGGTCGAGTACCATCTCGCCGGCATCAACCAGTGCCAGGTGCAAGCGAAGATCGGGCTGACCTTCCCGCGCATCTTGCGCGCCATGCTGCGCCAGGCGCCGAACGTGGTGCTGGTCGGTGAAATCCGCGATGCGGAAACGGCACAGATCGCCATCCAGGCCAGCTTGACCGGCCATCTGGTGTTCTCGACCCTGCACACCAATGACGCGCCCAGCGC
The DNA here is from genome assembly GCA_038213315.1 of Planctomycetota bacterium. Lineage (GTDB taxonomy): Bacteria > Planctomycetota > UBA11346 > UBA11346 > UBA11346 > JBBQTJ01. The sequence goes on along the minus strand of JBBQTJ010000114.1, from coordinate 1,394 downwards.
GATCAGTCGTCTCATCGACATGGGGGTGCAGCCCTTCCTGGTCGCCACTTCGATCCAGGCGGTGCTGGCCCAGCGCCTGGTCCGCGTCAACTGCCCGAAGTGTGTCGAGCCGTACACCCCGCCTGAGCGTGAACTGCTGGGCATGGGCCTGAAGCCTGAACAATGGCAGGGCCGGCAGTTCATGCGCGGCAAGGGCTGTGACTACTGCAAAGGTACCGGCTTCCGCGGCCGGCGCGGCATATTCGAGCTGATGGTGATGAACCGCGTGTTGCGCGATCTGGCGTTCAACCGTGCCACCACCAGCGAAGTCAAGAAAGCCGCCATCGCCAACGGCATGAACAGCCTGATGATGGACGGCGCACGCAAGGCGATGAACGGCTTCACCACGCCGGACGAGATCCTCAAGTCTGCGAAGGCCGACGACTGATGAGCGACGTGCTCGCGCAGGCCCTCGCCATCGCGCGTGCCGCAGGCGAGTTGGCCCTGCAGTTGCGCGGCGGCGCGGTCGAGCGCAAGCCCGACGGCAGCGAAGTGACGGCCGCGGACCGTGCCTGCGAGGCGTTGGCGCGGGCACGCCTAGCCGCGGCCTTTCCCGGCGATGCGGTGCTGGGCGAAGAGCAAGCCGACGATGCTGCGCGTCTGACCAGTCGCCGGCTGTGGATTGTCGATCCCATCGACGGCACCCGGGACTACGCCGCGGGCGGATCGGACTGGGCAGTGCAGTTGGCCTTGGCCGTCGACGGACGTCTGGTGCTGGGCGTGGTGGTGCTGCCGGCCCAAGGCGCCTGGATGGCCGGCGGGCCGGGCCTGGGTGTGCAGGTCGACGGCCTACCCGCACAGCCCGTTGCGCCGCACCGCGACGTCCTGCTGACCAGCAAAGGCACCCGCGATTACGCCCGTCTGAATGCGTTGGCGGCCGCCTTGCCGGATTTACGCTGGGAACGCAGTTCGTGCGTCGGCGCCAAGATCGCCCGGCTGTGGCGCGGTGACGGCGACGTGTATGTGCATCCCTATCCGATCAACGAATGGGACTCCGCCGCGCCCGCCGCCGTGGCCCTGGCCTGCGGTTGGGCGGCGACCGACCTGACTGGCGCAGAGTTGGTCTTCAACCAGCCCCGCCCTTGTGGCCCGGGCCTAGCCATCAGCCGACGTGCTGATCATCACGCATTGCTGGCGCAGGTGGCGGCGGCGGGGATTGTGGCGGAATGAGTAGGGACAGCCGTCGCGGGGTCGCGGGGTCGCGGGGTCGCGGGGTCGACGAGGACGACGGGCGACATCACGCTGTCACTGTGGACGTGGATTGTCGCGGGGTCGCGGGGTCGCGGGGTCGCGGGGTCGACGAGGACGACGGGCGACATCACGCTGTCACTGTGGACGTGGATTGCGGTCGGCTG
>JBBQTJ010000113.1:0-9897 GCA_038213315.1 Planctomycetota bacterium | reverse complement strand
CCTCGTGCTGCCGTGCGGCCAAGGCGCTCAGCCCCTGCATCAGGAAGGCACTGGCCAGGGGCTCGGCCCGGGCGGCGGCCCAGGCTTGGTCCAGGTCCATGGTCACCACCTCGATATGCTCCATGGCTTCGTGCGCTGTGGCACTGGTCAGGACGCAGTCCTCGGCGAGGATTAGATGGGTCGTCATGTGCAACAGGCCGGGCAGGGTGGCGAAGGTCTGCAAGGGTCGCAGGCGCCCAGCGTGATAACCGGTTTCTTCTGCCAATTCGCGTGCGGCCGCTGCCAAGGGGTCTTCTGACGATTCGATACCGCCCGCGGGAAATTCCAGAAAGGTGCGCCGATAGGGATGTCGGTAGATGCGTTCGATCACCAGCCGGCCATCGCTGAGCAGCGGGATCACCACCACCACATCCCAGGCGCAAGCGACCGTATTGTACGCATACGGACGGCCCAGGCGATCGGGCACGTCCTCTTCCACCACGCGGAAGAAGTGATTACGATAGGGTTCGCGGGTGGCGAGGACGGGGAGGGGATCCATGACGTGACCCTCGCTAGCGGCGCAGGCCGGCAAACCAATTCACCAGCACCTGCCGACCATGAGGGCTGGCCTGGCGCTCGAAATATTCAGGGTGGAACTGCACGCCGACCCGGGGCAGGTGCAGATGGCCGATGGCTTCGATGCCGTCCTCTGATTCCGCCAGGACCTCGTACTCGGGTCCGGGATCGATCACCACCATCTGATGGCTTTCGACGAAGGTGGTCGCGGTCAGATTGCTGATCAGCGCATGCTGACGATGGAAGCGCACGGGATAATCTGACGAGCGGCGATAATTCGGCATTAGTCCCAGGGTTCCGCCAGCGGCGAAGGCGAGGAATTGGTGGCCGAAGCAGAGGCCCAGCACCGGGACGGCGGACAGCCGACCCAGCAGGGCCACCAGCCCTGCGAAGGCCTCCAGCGTGCAGCCGTCCTGGTCATCGGCCGGCACCTGACGATACAGATTCACGGCACTGCCGCTGAGGATGATGCCCGCAGGCGCGGGCAGTTCTGCCGGCAGATCAAGATGGTGGCGCAGGACCAGGGTCACGCCGCAGTCTGCCGCCACCGGGGGGATCGCACGGAAGCGGTCCCGCCAATCGCCATCATCGGTGGGCGCTGGCCAGCAGTCGATGAACAGGACGGTAGGCATATGGCTGGTGCGGAGTTGAAAAATAAGCGCTGAGGAAGCAAGGATGTCGATGGCGACAAGATGTCGACCCCGCGACGCTGTGAACCTCCCCATCGCCATTTCCCCATGCCAGCTCGGCCCTACCATCCCACATGGCTGCCCAATTCCCGCGTCGTGAGCACACCGGAACCCCGCCCCGTCGTCAGGCCGGGGCCAGCGCCGCGCCGCGTCGCCGAGCCGACGAGGCCCCTGAACGTCGCCGTGAGCCGTCGCCCGCGCGACGCGATCCCGAAACCCGCCGCGCGGCCGACGCGCCCAGGGATACCTCCTGGGAAGGGGCGGCGGCCTGGTACGACACCCACCAGGGCGAGAAGGGCGATGACTTTTACAGCGTCCTGATCCTGCCGGCGGTGGAGCGGCTGCTGGGCAGCAAACGTGGACATCACGTTCTGGACGTGGCCTGTGGCCAAGGCGTCCTGGGCCGGCATCTGGCCAAACAGGGCGTGCGCACCACCGGGGTGGATGCCAGCCCGACCCTGCTCGCCAAGGCCAGTGAGCGGGCCGGCGCGCTCGAAACCTATGTGACCGGCGATGCCCGCCAGCTGGACCAGTCCTTGGCCGGGCAACGCTTCGATGCCGCCGCCCTGGTGCTGGCCTTACAGGATCTCGATCCGATCGCGCCGGTGTTGGCTGGTGTTTCTGCGCACCTCAAGCCGGGGGCGCGGGTGGTGATGGTGATGACCCATCCTTGCTTCCGCATCCCCAGGCGGGCGGGCTGGGCCTATGACGAGACCGACGGGGTACAGTACCGGCGCATCGGCGGCTACTTGTCGCCCAGCGCCGCACCGGTCCGCATTCATCCCGGCATGCCCGCCGACACCGGCAGCACCACCACCTTCCACCGGCCCTTGTCGGTCTACCTCAACGCCTGCGGCGCGGCGGGCCTGGGCGTGGTCGCCTGCGAAGAGTTGTGCAGCCACCGGCGCGGCACCAAGGGTCCACGCTATGGCGCCGAGGACCTGGCGATGAAAGAGATCCCGCTGTTCATCGCCTTGGCGGCTGTGCGACTTTAGGCCTCAGCGCTCTAGTCCCGCCCGCACGCCTGCCGCCTGACGCTCCAAGATATCCGCTGCGGTGTCGTGGCCCACGAGGCGCTCAGCCTGGGCGTTGAGGGCCAGGGCGGCGGCCAGGCCGGGGCGTTCATCCAGACTGCGGAACGTGGTCACCGCTGCGGCCGCGGCGCTGCTGGCTGCGGCTGGATCACCCATGGTGATGGCCAGGGCAGCGCGATTGCAGGCGATCAGGGCTCGGGTACGAGGCGTGGTGGCCAGCCCTGCGGCGTCCTGCAGCGCGGTGGTGGCGGCAGCGTGGTTGCCTTGGCGCAGCAACAGCGCCGCTAGGCTAGCCAGGGCTTGGGCCCGCAGCTCACCACCTGCGGCCAGGGCCGGGTCGAGGGCGGCTTTGGCCCCGTCCGCATCCCCGTTGGCGTAACGCGCCTGGGCCAGGGCCAGCCACGACTCCGCCGCGTCGGGCCGCAGGCGCACAGCCGCCTCAAGATCATCCGCAGCGGCAGCGTTGCGACCGGCATCCAGCAGGGCACAGCCGCGATTATGAAAAGCGCGCCAGGCACGTTGATCATCAGCCTGAGCCTGGGCCGCTGATAAGGACGCACCTTGGTGAGCGGCGGCGGCCAAGGGGTGGCCAGTGGCGCTGGCGCGGCTGCCCGCGGCGGCGGCGCGATCCACCGCATCGGGTGCGGGGCGACTGCCGCATCCCGTCAGCAACACGGTCAGGCCCAGCAGCACGACGCGGCTCATGGCTTGGCTCCGCTGGCGCTGGCAATGATGCCCAGGGGCGCGGCCACGGTGGGCACCGGGGGATCTGCACCGAGCAGCCAGTGGCGCTCGGCCGCATCCAAGACCGTATTGCCGCGTTCCAGGCCTTCGGCGGCACCCTGGACCAACTCCGGCGTCTGGCGGCGCAGCAGGGCGGCCACGGCGCGCAGATCCGCCACGGTCGCGTGCAGGTCGGCGATGGCAGAGGTGGTGGCGGCGGCCGCAGCGCCAGCCGTTGCCTGATCAAGCTGGCTGGTCAGGCGCTCCCAGCGGCCATTGGCGGTAAGGGTCGCGACCAGGGCCTGGTGCTCCTCCAGCACGGCGCCGACCCGCTGGGCTAACTTTTCATTCCGCACCTGCTCCAGGGTCTGCCGGGACTCCCGCGCCAAGAGGGTCAGCTCATCAAGAAGGACAGGCAGGCGCAGGCGCAGATCCTGGACCAGGTCGCTGGCCTGACGCACGGCGTCGGCGGGCTGGTCGAGGGGCAAGGCGGCGCCGTCGGGCAGGGCTTCTCGTGAAGGTCCGGGCCGCACCACCACGGCGGTGGCACCGATCACGCCGCCGACCGGCAGGCGCAAGACGGCGCGGCCGTCGCGATGCACCTGATTGCGCAGACGCGCGGGGATGCGCAGCAGCACCTGGATGCGGCCATCGGGATCGATGCGCGTGTCCGCCACCTGACCCACACTGCGGCCCTGGACCTCGACGGCAGTGACGTCAGGCACCAGGGACTCCAGCAGTTCGGTGCGCGCCGCAGCGGTGTCGGTCGCGGCGGTACAGCGCACCAGCACGGTGCGCTCACCCCAGCGGGCGCCCAGGGCGACGGCCAAGAGCAGGGCCGCGAGCACGACCCCGGTGAGCAGGATGAACGCGCCGGCGATTTCGTAGGCGCGGCGATGGGTGCGGGGCTGGCTCATGGGTGGCGGGGCAGGTCGTCGTAGGTGGCGGTGGTGGCGCTGGTCAAACTCCAGCGGCGGGTGTTGGCGGCGGCGCGCGCGGGGAGCTGCACCACGCGCAGGCCGGCCACCGGCGGCGGGTGGGCGGCCGCGGCCAGCAGCGCCACGCCCATCTCTGCCGCCAGGCGGGCCAAGTGGGCCCACAGCTCGGTGGCCGAACCCTGGTCCAGTTCCGCGGTCGGTTCATCGCACAGCACCACCGCCGGTTCATCGGCGAAGGCCCGCGCCAAGGCCACCAGGCGGCACATCGCGGCGGGCGCGCGCGCGGGCAGCACCGGCGGCAGGCTGCGGATGCCAAAGCGCTTGAGCGCCTGCTGAGCGAGGTGCTCGACCTCGGCCTGGGCCGGATCCCGGTGCCAGCGCAGAGGCAGGACCAGGTTGTCCCACAGGCTCAGGTTCGAGAGCAGATGGCCCTGCCGTGGCACCCAGCCCAGGCGCGCGCCCAGGGCCCGACGCGTGCGTGGCTGGGTCGGATCCAGGCCCAGGACGCGCACGCTGCCCGCATTGGGATGGTCAAGGCCAGCGGCCAAGCGCAGCACCGCGGTCTTGCCGCTGCCCAAGGGCCCGGTGACCGCGACAGCCTCGCCCGGCCGGACCTCCAGCGCCAGCCCACGCAGCACCGCATCCTGCCCGGTCGGAGCCCAGTCTACGCCCTGGAAGACGATCGCGGGGCTCACCACAGCAGCGCTCCGGCCGAGGTCAGCGCATTCCACACCAGGGTCGCCACGATGCCACGCACCGCGCCACGGGCCGCCGCGCGGGGCACGCTGGTGGGCAGGGGCTCGACATGCCGCCCAGCCTCGATCGCGGCGGCGGCAATCAGCACGCCGCCCACTAGGCACTTGAGTGCCAGCACTGCCACCAAGGCGCCGGGTGACTGCGCCAGCGAGCGGCCAGCCAGAGCCAGCCACTCGGCCAGGCCGGGCGGTTGATCGCGCAAGCAGTACAGCATCACCCAGGATCCGCCCACCACCGTCGCTTGAAAAAGAACGGTCAGGCAGCTGACTGCCATGACCACGCCGATGACCCGGGGGATGATCAGATGTTCGAAGGGATCGATGCCCATGACCTCAAGCGTCTCGTATTCATGGGTGGCGCGCAGATAGGCCAGCTCTGCCGCTATCGCGGTGCCACTGCGAGTGGCGACCAGCACCCCCACCAGCAGGGGGGCGAGATCACGCAGCACGGCGGTCAGCAGCAGCGGCCCGGCTTCCTGATCCCCGCCCACCAGGGCCAGGAGAGACAAGCCCTGCACCACCACCGCCCCTGCCGTCAACAGGGCGACGAACAGTACTAGGCCCAAAGCCTGCACGCCGGTGAACTGGATCTGCCGCGCGACCACCATGCGGGTCACTGACGGCATCCCCCGCAGGCCGAAGGACATCCGCCAAGCCGCAGCACAGCCCAGGGTGCTCACTGCGCGGGCGCTTTCCAGCACGCCGATCGTACGTTCACCAAGAGCGGCGAGGAGGGCAGACACGGTAACAAGGTACCATGGGAAACAGGGCTGCGAAGTGTGGAGTGCGCAGCCGCCCGCTGCTACGGGCGGCGCACCCGATCCACCACCGCGGCCGCGACGATCACGCCGGGGCCGCGGCTCACGTTCGTGGCGTTACCTCTAACGCCGCATCACGCTCAGCCCAGCTTGGCCAGGTAGTCCCGCAGAGCCGGGGTGCGGGCCACGTAGGCGTCCAGCATCTGCTTCATGCGGCGGTAGTCTTCGGGGGTGTTGACGTGGCCGTCGCCGTTGAAGCGGATGAGGTTGTAGAGCATGGGGATGCCCAGCTTCGAGCCTTCTTCGAGGTAGCTGAAGAAGTTCTGGAAATAGACGTGCTCATCCATGGCGGGCAGCATACCCGGGGCGATAGCGCGCACGTAGCGGGCCCGCTCCAGGTGGATGCGGATGTCGTAGGTGGACACGTCGTAGGTGCGGATGATGTCCTGAGTGTCTTGAAAGAAGGGATGCGGCGAGACACCAATGATCAGGGCCCCCGGCTTGATGCGCTTGGCAATGTCGTAGATGCGCTTCTGGGTATGGTGGATGGTCTTCTCTTTGCCCACCCAGTCGCGGTCGGCGAAGGGGTAGTTGTGGGGCAGGAGGAAGGGCCAGTCGAACTTGATGCCGTCAAGGTTGTAGCAGCCCGGCTTATCCGAGAGCAGCCGGGTCAGCAGCTCGCCCAGATAGGTTTCGGCGATCTCCTGATTCGAGTAATCCAGGCAGGGGATGTCCTTCGGGCTGTGGGGATTGCGGTGGTAGTGGTGGAGGAGGAACCACTCGGGGTGCTGCTTGTAGACCTCGCTTTCAGTGTCGAACTGGTAGAGGCTGGACCAGGCCAGCACCTTGAAGCCGCGCTGGTGCAGGCCGTCGATGGTGCCGCGGAAGTCCGGAAACTTGCGGGTGTCGGCGAACATGTCGCCCTGCTTGGTGTACCAGCGGTCGTCGATGATCAGGGTGCGCACCGGCAGCTGGTGCTGCTCGATGACCGCAGCGACCTTGTTGACCATGGCATCGGAGATGTTGTCCACCGCTTTGGCGCGCATCTCCTTGGTTACCGCCAGGTGGATGACCTCGGCGCTGTCCAGGATGTGGTGCTGATCGCCCCAGCTGCACCACATGGGCGAGAGCATCCAGGGCTCCAGATCCTCTTGCCGCTTCGGCTTGATGCGGCCCTCGCGCACCAGGATGGCGGTGTACTTGGCTAGGCTGTCGTAGATGTCGCCGCCCCGGTCGGGCATGAACATGAAGCGTGGGGATTCCACCGTCTCGCCGGCCTCGACCCAGTAGATGTCGCGGCCCACCTCGACGTGGAAGTCGTCGATGATGGTCGAGCCCTTCACCATCTTCACATGCAGGCTCTCGCCGGCCACCAGCCCGGTGGGCGCCACCACCAGGCGGTCTTCCAGATGCTGAAAGACGAAGAGCATGGGATGGGGCGCGAACATGAGGTCGGAATCCTCGGTGTTGGCGTCCAGGCCGATGGTGCCCAGCTTGCGCCGGCCGAGAATGGTCTGGTGGGTCCTGTAGGCCGAAGGCGAATCGATGTGGCTGCGGAAGTCCAGGCATTCCAGGGCATGGATCTCGCTGCCCGGCTTGAGCAGGTACCACTTGTTGATGGCGGTGCGCCGCAAGGCCGTGCCGGTGAACGAGACGGCGACGTGGTCGTCAGCCAGCTCCATGGTCACCCGGGCCCCGGCCCACAGATGGTTGTCGGCGAAGCGCCAGGTCACGGCCTGGGCGCTGTGCTCAATCGTCGCCTCGCCCCATAACACCGCCCGCCCGGCCACCGGCAACATGGGCACACCGGCCACAGTAAGCAGGGGCTGGGAGCCATCAGCGGTGTGGAGAGTGAGAGTACCGTCGTCGCGGAGGTCGAGGCGGTAGCCGGGGCGTTGCAGCATGTGGTGTCCTGGGGCAGGAGGTTAGTCGAGGAGATGGAGATGGGCCTGGAGCGTCGGGGCAGTCCCTTTCCCGGACTCCCCTGATCGAGGAAGGACGCTGTTGGCAACGCTATTCGCCGGGGTTTGGCCGCCGGGGCGGCGCGCCGTCACACCGGGCCGGAGCGCTGGTTCAAGCGTTTGCGGTTTAGCCTCCTGCGGGTTGCCGTCAATGGGGGTTGACGACTTCCCATGCATGGTCTTCGCGATATTTCCATGCTCAGTTTTGGCGAACCACGTCGCCCCTTTGACGGCGGAGGGAACCCGTGCTTAGGGCATCGTCCAGGTTAGCCGGTCGCTGTGCTGCGGGCCGGGATGGGTTTCACTGTTCGACCAGATGGCGCGAACCTGGGTATGGTGCGCTTCGTCGGGATGGACGGCGGCCCAGCCCATGGGCACCACCAAGAATTCGACCCTGATCTCGGCACGGGACGGCGCCGCGAAGCTGGGTGCGCTGCCCGCGAAGCTGAAGACCAGCTCACTGTAAGCCTAGAAAACGCAGGTGAACACGAGGACCAGCGAGACCAGAGGGTGAGACAGGAATTTATGGCTCGCGAGCAGTTTCCCCAACGGGTGACACTGTCGTCGTTGCACAAGATCTGTCCCACTCTGGTTCCTCTGGTGCTCCGTGTGAATCCCATCGCCGATTTTAGGGTAAACGCACTTGAGGGGCCACCACCCAACTCGTGGTGGTGTTGGCGGTGATCCTGGTCGTCCACAGGCGCAGGACCTGCTTCTGCAGGGACGCCATCGTGTCCATGTCGATGAAATCGTCGAGGTGCTTCAGGCGCCGCCAGCCGCCATCGGGCAAGGCGATCGCCGGCTGCTGGAGCAGATCGTTCCAGGTCGCGGTGACCGCAACGACCGGCAGGCCATCCAGGACCGGGTCGGCGGTGGCCAGGATGGCGCCACAGCAAAGGCGCAGGGCATAGCGCGTGCTGCACAACGGCAGGTGCTCACGCCGGTGACGCCCCGGATCACACCGTCGGCATCATATGCCCGCCGTTCACCGGCAGGTAGCAGCCGCTGATGAAATTGGCCAGGTCGCTGGCCAGGAAGGTCACCGCGTTGGCGATGTCCTGGTCGTAGCCGCGGCGTTTTAGGGCGACGTTCTTGCTGTAGTCAGGCTGGATCTCGTCGGGGGTGCCGCGGTATTTGTCGCTGATCATCCAGCCGGGGGCGACCTGGTTGACGGTGATCTGGTGCTCGCCGATTTCCCGGGCGAGGACGCGCATCACGCCGTCCATGCCGCGCTTGCCGCTGACGTAAGCGCCTTGATTGGGCTGGCACTGCATGGTGCATTCGGTGTTGATGGCGATGAAGCGGCCTTGGCGTCGCGCCTTCATCGCGGGGACGAAGGCCTTGGCCATCAGCACCGCCTGCACCACGCAGGTGCGCCACTGACTTTCAAAATCGGCAATCGACTGGTCGAGGATGCTGGTCCACGCGTACTGGTGCACGGCGTTGCAGACCACGATGCCCGGATCGCCGAGCCGGGCCCGTATCTGGTCGCGCATGGCTAGGACGGAGGCCTCGTCGCCAATGTCGGCGCTGACGCAGCAGGCGCGTCGGCCAAGGGCCGTGACCTCTGCCGCCAAGGCCTCGGCCTGGTCGGGCTTGGAGCGGTAGTGGATGGCGACATCGGCGCCGGCCGTGGCCAGGGTGCGGGTGATGACGCGACCGAGTTCACCGGTGGCACCGGTGACGACAGCGATCTGGCCGGAGAGGTCGAGGGGGAGAGTCATAAATTGGTGGGGTTGGCGGTTGGCGGGCAAGGCAGGCAGTGCGAGCATCACACCCGATAGGTGACGTCCAAGGCGGTGCGCTCGGCGCTGCTGCGCAGGATGGTGGCGATCAGCTCGTCCACGTCGTAGCCGGTGGTGATCGGCTGGGGGCCTTGTTCCTTGCGGGCGATGCAGGCGCAGAAATGGGCGATGGCCCGGGCGAAGGGTGACACGGCGGCGTAGCGGTGCTCGTGGCGCACGCCCTCGGCGTCCTCGTGGATCAGCACCGAGGCCTTGTGCTCGGGATCGTCCCACTGGGCGCTCAAGACGGTGATTCGGCCGTGGGTACCGATGATCTCGATCTGCTCGTCCCAGCCGTCGCCCAGGAAGCCGCTGCGGCCCAGGGGATGGGCCAGGGCCTGGAGATGGACCGGCCCGTCGGCGGTGTGCAGCAGCACCGCCGCGCGCAGGTCGTAGTCGCGGCCGGTGGGCACGTGGACGTCGGCATACAGGCGGCTGGGCCGGCCGTGGAAATGGCAGACCAGGTCCAGGATGTGGCTGCCGCCACAGACCAGGATCCCGCCGCCATAGTTGCGCACGATCTGCGAACTGCCGCTGGCAGGCATGTGGAAGAAGCCTTCGGTGGGCGCGCTGCTCCACAGATCGCCCCAGCACTGATTGGCGCGGATACTGGTGCTCAGCACCGTGCCGATGCTAGGCAGCAGGGCCTTGGCCTGTTCCACCGCCGGGATGAAGCGCTTCATGTAGCTGGTCCAGAACA
>JBBQTJ010000112.1:0-9921 GCA_038213315.1 Planctomycetota bacterium | reverse complement strand
GCGGCACTCGTGATCAGCACGTGGCTGGCCGCTGCGACGGCGGCGTTGGCGTGGGCGGCGGAGGGTGGCTTCGCCCTGGTCATGGTGCTGCTCATCGCCGCCGCACTGGCCTGCGTGCCTATCGCCCTGTGGCTGGCGGTCGGGCGGCGGTTGCGCGCCTGGCTGGGCCTGCAGGCCGACCTGCTGGTGACGGGCGTCCCGGTGCCCGGCGGCGCGATGGTCCTCCACTGGCGGCTGCTCGGCCCGGTCGCTGGCCTCAGCTGGGTGCGGTTGGCGGTCGAAGGCTGGGAGGAACACGACGGCGTTGGCCGCAACTGCTTCCACCGGCAGGAACTGGTGGACGCGGTCACTGACCAGCAGCGGCAGGGGGGCGAGGTCGCGCTGACGGTGCCGGCCCACTTGCCCGGCCCCCTGGTGCTGGCCCAACGCCGCATCCGCTGGCGGATCGTGGTGCTGGGCGAGCGGCCCGGCCGGGCGCCGTGGCGGTACGAGGCAGACCTCCCATTACTTTCAGTCCCGGTGCTGGATATCCCGGCGCACGCGGCAACCCCTGTACCGCCGCGCCCAAGCGATCGGCCTCTGGCCTTGCATCTATTCCTGCCGAACGGCCATACCGTGCCGCGCTTCCAGCCCGGCGCTCACGTGGCCGGACTGGCGGCATTCGCTCTGCCGGAGCGGCCGGAGTTGGTTGAACTGCGTCTACGCTGGTTCACCGCCGATGAGGGGCCCGAGGACGGCTCGGTCGCCGCCCGCGGTCGTTTCGCGCCCGAGCGCGCCGAGGGCGTGATCGCCTTCGACCTCCGCCTGCCGCCCGCACCGCCCAGCCTGCACGGCCAAGTGATCACCATCCGCTGGCTGCTGGAGGTTGATGTTCCGCCGAATGGCCCAGTCGAGCGCCTGTGGATCGAAGTGGGGCCAACTGGTCGGATGACGCCATTGCCGTCAGTGCCGGGCGAGGGGTGATGAAGTAAGGCGAACCACCGTGGAACCAGACGTCAACCGGCTGTCCACCATACCCATACCCCAACCCCCAGACCCCGTCTCACCGCTTTTTCTTGTTCCCCTTTTCCGCCCGCGCCTCGCGACGAGCCTGTCCCTTTTCGGCCAGGCGTTGGGCCTTTTCAGCGCGCTTGCGCTCGCGTGCCGCTTCGGCCGGAGCGATGCGTGCGGGCTTCGGGGTCGGCACGGGGGCCGGGGCCGCGGCGGGCTTGCGTTTGACGTTGTCCCGGTCATCGCGCAGGCGGTGGGCATCCCGGTCGGCCTGATCGGCGGCGCTGCGGGGGCCGCGTTCGTGGTCGGGCAGTCCCAGGACCACGTCGGCGCGGTCAATGTCCACTGCGACCACCAGCACGTCGATCTCATTGCCGACGCCACGCACGCGGCCGCTGTGGCGCCCGAGCAGCGAGAGCCGCTCGGCATCGAAGGTATAGAAATCGTCCTTCAATTCGCGCAGGGGGATCAACCCGTCCATGCCGGTCTCCATCATCTGCACCATCAGGCCCGCGGGCGAGGCGGTGGTGACCACCCCGGCGAAGACCTGGCCGATGCGGGCAGACAGATAGCGGGCGGCCTTGCGATGGTGCAGGTCGCGCTCGGCGCCCTCGGCGCGCTGTTCAAGGAAGCTCGACTGCTTGGCCAGGGCATCCAGGTACATGGGCCGGCACTCGACGTCCTTGTAGCCGTCCAGCTTCAGGGCCAGCTTGGCCAGACGATGCACCAGCAGATCCGGATAGCGCCGGATCGGACTGGTGAAATGCGCGTAGTGACTGAACGCCAGGGCATAGTGGCCAATATTCTCGATGCCGTAGCTGGCCTTTTTGAACGAGCGCAGCAGCAGGTAGTTCAGCACCAGGCGCGCCGCCGGCGGCTCGCGCTTGAGCATCACCAGCAGCTTCTGCAGGCCGAAGCGGTTTTGCAGGCCGGTACTGTCCTTGCCGTAGGCCTCCAACACCATGGCGAACTGCTTGAGCCGCTCGGGGTCCGGCTCTTCGTGCAGGCGATAGACGCAGGGCAGGCCCTTGCTGTCGATCCACGCGGCCACCGCACGGTTGGCCAGCAGCATGCACTCTTCGATCAGCTGATGGCTCTCGTCGCTGCCTTCGCGGATGGCCTCGATGGGATTGCCTTCGACATCCAGGCGGAAGTTGTGCTCGACCGAGTACAAGTTCAGGGCGCCAGCCTTTTCGCGCAGACGGCGCAGGCCCTGGGCGATGCGACCGGTATCCTGCACCACCTGGCGCAGGTCCGCTGGCCAGGTGCCGTCCGTGTCCTTGTTCTCAAGGATCGCCATCGCCTCTTCATAGGTCAGACGATGCTTGCTGTGGATCACCGTTTCGGCGATGCGGGTGTGCTTCAGGGTCAACTTGCTGTCGAGGGTCAAAAATGCCGACAGGCAGAAGCGGTCTTGGCGCGGCACCAGGCTGCACAGGCCGTTGCTGATCGCCTCCGGCAGCATGGGGATCACGCGGTTGATCAGATAGCACGAGGTGCCCCGTCGCGCCGCTTCGGCGTCCACTACCGAACCGTGGCGCACGTAATGCGACACGTCGGCGATATGTACGCCCAGGATCCAGCCGCCCTTGCCGTCGGCCTCCAGGCTGATGGCGTCGTCGAAGTCCTTGGCGGTGGCCGGATCGATGGTGAAGATCAGCTTCTGGCGCAGGTCTTCGCGACCCTGGTAATCGTTTTCTGAGGGATTGGCGCCGAAGGTCGAGGCCAAGGCCAGCACCTCGGGCGGGAATTCGCCGGGCAGGTCATGACCCAGGCAGACATACGTGAAGTCGGCGACCTCGGGCGTCATGCGCCCCAGGACCCGCGTCAGGTGCACGCCGCCCTGGCCGGTGGGATCCACCACCAGGGTGCCGATCACCCGATCACCGGCCTGATATTCTTGGTGGAAGCGCGGGTAGAATGACAGTACCGTATAGGTGCCTTCACGCCGGTTGTCCGGTACCAGCACCGCACCGCCGGCGCGGAAATTGACCACGCCCACCACTTCGCGTCCGGCGCGGCGCACCACGCGGGTAACCAGCGCCTGACCGTCTTCACCAAGCATGACCTGGGCCACATCGCCGACCTTCGCACCGATCATATAGGCTGGGTTGACCGGCAGGAGCTTGCCATCAGGGCAGCGGGCCACGGTCTTGCGATCGTCGTCCAGGCTCAGCACCGCGGCGTATTCACCGCCCGCGCCAGAGGCCCGGTAGCGGCCCGGGCGCGACTCCATCACCTTGCCGTCGGCCAGCAGGCCGCGCAGCAGCGCCGCCACCTCGCGGGCCGCGTCCGGCTGGTTCAGGGCCGCCGCGACCATACTGGCCGTGGCATCATTCTCGAAACCACCCAAAGCGGTCAGCATGGCGGCCGGATCGATGATGATCGGCATGCCCGGAGCCCGGCGTTGGGGTGGCGATCCGGCGGCGGATCCCGCGCCGTAACCACGGCGAATGAACGATCCGGAGGGTGCCGGTGTCGAATTCGCGGGGGTGTTGATGAAATGCTTACTGGACTTCGCGGGACGCTTGGCCATCGTTTCCTACCACGCCGGTTCAGCCTTGTCGCACGATCGTGGCGGGGTCTTCCGGCGAGGGGTGATGATGGACACGGCAGCTGGCATTGAAGCGCAAAAGCGCGCCTCGGTACGGATGATGAAGGGGCAATTGCCCTCCACCGACCAATTGCTGGCGGCCTTGACCGTGGCCAGGCTGGGCAGCTTCACCAAGGCGGCGGTCGAGCTTGAACTCTCGCAGCCAGCCCTGTCCCGCCAGGTCATGGGTCTGGAAAAAGCCCTCGGGGTCCGCCTGTTCGAGCGGGTCGGCCGGGCCGTGCGCCTGACCTCCTCCGGTGAAGAGCTGGTCGGCCGCGCCGGCCCGCTGCTGGAAGAACTCTCCCGGGTCAGCAGCAATCTATCCGCCGCCAATGGCAGCACCGCCGGCCGCGTGCGCCTGGGCGCCAGCGAATCGGTCGCCGTGAACAGTCTGCCAGGCATTCTTCGCCCGTATCTGCAAGCCAACCGCAGGGTGAACCTGCGCCTGGTCTGCCGCACCAGCGAGCGCCTGCATGAAATGGTCGCCACCGGCGAACTGGATATCGCCGTGTGCGCCGTGGAGTTCGAGCCCAGCACCCTTCAGTACAAGAAGCTTTGGGAAGAAGAGCTGGTCCTGGTGCTGCCGATGAACCATCCCAGCCGCAGCCGCGCCATCGCCAGCTACACGCATGAGGACTTCATCATGCTACCGCCCAGCACCATCACCCGCCGGGTGATGGACCGGGCCCTGGCCGACAAAGGCATCGACCTCAAGGTCGTGCTTGAACATGAAAGCCCCGAAGTGATCAAGGCCATGGTCGTTGCGGGCTTGGGGCTCGCCATCCTGCCTGAACCCACCGTGCGCAAAGAGACCCGCCGCGGCGAACTGTCCGCCTGGCCGCTCTCTGACCTCAAGGTCAGCCGCAGCATCGTCGCGATCACCGACCCTCGTCGGCAGCCCTGGCCCGCCGAGACCGCGCTGATCGAGGCGCTGGGCAAATACGGCCGCTGAACGTCGGAGCTGCGGCAATGGCGGTCTTGCGGCTCAGCCCTGCCCACCATGCTGCGCGGGCATGCGCCACCTTCTCGCTCTGCTGCTCGTCCCCTTCCTGGCTGTCACGGCCCTGACCAGCACCGGCTGCGCCGGGCGCGGAAAAAAGAAGCAGGTCGAACCGCCAGCAGCGAAGAATTATAACCGGCAACTGCCGCCGGGCGAGTTCGCGCTGCGTGAGGTGGACATCACCGAGCTGCCGCCCATCACCCTCAGCCCGTCAGAGCGCGTGGGCATGAAGCAGGCGGTGCAGCGCAGCCGCGACTACTTCGTCAAGCCGTCGTCGGTGAAGGGTTTTCCGGTATCGGGCATCACCCGCGAGCAGGTGGTGGCCAGTTTGCAGGCGTTTTCCGGCCTGCTGGACCAGAATCTGGATGACGCCGCCTTGGATGCCCAGATCAAGAGCCGCTTTCGCGCCTTCATCAGCGTCGGTTGCGATGATCATGGCACGGTGCTTTTCACCGGCTATTACACCCCGATCTTCGATGGCCGTCTGAGCGGCGACAGCGAGTACCGCTTCCCGTTGTATCGCCGCCCGGCCACGCTGGTGCAGACCACGTCGCTGGATCCGGCCTTTCAGCTCAGGTCCGATGGCAGCAAAGTGCCCTTCCCGGATCGCGCGACGATCGATGGCACGGGCATACTGCGTGGCACCGAGCTGGTGTGGCTGAAAAGCGAATACGAGCGCTATCTGGTCCACGTACAGGGCTCCGCCAAGATCCGCCTGCCTGACGGCCGCCTGATGGAGATCGGCACCAACGGCTCGTCCGGTCACGATTACCAGAGCATCCGCGACGCCTTGGTGACCGATGGGGCGATCCCTGGCGATCAGCTCAATTTCTTCACCATGCGGCAGTTCTTCGCCACCAATCCGGACAAGGTTGCGACCTACGTCAACAAGAACCCGCGCTACATCTTCTTCATCGAAACCCGCGGCGGTCCTTACGGCAGCCTGGGTGCCAAGGTCACGCCCAATATCACCATCGCCACCGACAAGAGCATCTTCCCCCGTGGCTCGGTGACCTTCGTCACCACCACCCTGTCGGGCGTGAACTCGTCCTATGCCGGCCTGCGCGTTGATCAGGACACCGGCGGCGCGATCCGCGCGCCGGGCCGCACCGACCTGTACATGGGTGAAGGCGATGAGAACGAGAACCGCGCCGGAGCTCAGTTCGCCGAAGGCAACCTGTATTACCTGATCGTGCGCGAGTAATCGCGGCGCCGTCCGCCGTGCGGTGACGACCATGTATCAAGTGAAGTCCATCTTCGGGCCGACCATCCAGGGCGAGGGCCGTCATCAGGGCCGGCCCTGCGTGTTTCTGCGCCTGGCGGGCTGCAATGCCTGGGATGGGCGGGCCGAGACCCGCGCCACCAGCGCCTGCCCCTATTGCGATACGGATTTCCGCGGTGGAGAGCGTTTGGCCTTGGCTGAGATCATGGCCCGGCTTGCCGCCCTGCTGCCAGTGCCGTCCGCGCCACTGGGCTGTGTGCTGACCGGTGGCGAGCCGCTATTGCAAGCGGATGAGGACTTGCTGTCCGCGCTGGGCGCGCGCTTCGCCTGGGTCGATATCGAAACCAATGGCACGCGGCCCTGCCCACCACGGCCGGCCAATGTGTTTGTCAGTTGCAGCCCGAAAACCGTCGCAGCCCAGCCAGTCGTGGTGGTGCCTGACTGGTGGAAGGTGCTGATTCCGGCGCAGGAGACTTTTTTGGCCACGGCGCTGGCCAGCGGGCAGGAGGTTTTTGTGCAGCCGGTCTGTCCGGACGATGGTCCGGTCGGTAATGGCTATCGCGCAGCCTTGGACCGCTGCCTGGAACTTGCCTATCGGCATGGCTGCGGCGTGAGCGTGCAGTTGCATAAGGTGGTAGGGGTGGAGTAGGGGCGCGGAGAGCGGTGGTCCCAATGCCCATGCGTCAGCCCTCACAGGAGTTGGCAGAGCAAGGTACGCGCAGGCACCACAGTCGGTTCATGGCAGGTGAAGCAATCAGCCGCCACGTACTCGCGGTCGAGCACCACCTGGAAGGCGTGCGGCGCCTTGATCTGGTCCTGATAATATTTCAGCGACGGGCTCAGGCCGTCTAAACTTTTAAATCAAGCTAGACAGGCTAGAGTCATTGCCATGGACGCGACCATGCCCAACGATTCCCTGACTTGGCAATTGCAGGACGCGAAAAACCGTCTCTCGGCATTGATTGATGCTGTCGAGGATGGACATGAGCAGATCATCACCCGCCACGGAGTCCCGGTGGGCGTGGTGGTGCCCTACGCCATCTGGCAGCGCTGGCAGGCAATGCGCCTGGGCGAAGCGCCCTCGATGTACGAGGCCCTGCGCGTTGCGGCTCCGCTTGGCGGCGTCCCGGATCTGCCGCCCCGCAGCGCGGTGGACACGGCTCGCATTCCAGATTTTGGCTGATCGCCGTATTGCTCGATGTCTGCGTGATCTCAGAAATGACCAAGCCGGGTCCAGACCCCCGAGCCGCCGCGTGGATGGCGGCCCATCACGCTCAATCCCGTTTCAGCGTCATAGTGTTGGGGGGAGATCGCCTGCGGTATCGCCCTGCTGCCTGCTGGCCAACGTCGCGAACAGTTGGTTGCGTGGCTCAATGGTCTGGAGCGGCGCTTCGCCGATCGCATCCTGCCCATCGACCCTGCGATCGCCCGCGTCTGGGCCCAACTGCATGCCGCCCGCCAGCAGGCCAGCCGCCCCCTGGCCATGGCCGACGGCCTGATCGCCGCCACCGCCCAGGTCACGGTCTGCCCATCATCACGCGCAATACCGCCGACTTCGCGCGGCTGAGCGGGGTGACGGTGATCAATCCCTGGGAGACGGCGCCGTAACGGCGATGGCCATTGGGAAAGGCCAGGGAGCGCAGAGTTGCACTCGGCATGGAAAAGCAGCCCGCGTCAGCGGGCTTCCCCATTGTTCCGGCTCTTAACCAAGGGCCATTGGCCGTGACGGGGCACGGCATCCTGTCGGCGCCATGATCATCACGGGTTCGGCGGCAGAAAAGTGTACGCTTGGTCGGGCGGCGTCTGGTCGATGATGTGTACTTTTAAAGTCGACTCTTCCAATGTCATACTCTAAGAGTGCACTTCGATCCATGCGCTCCTATACACTTCGTGACCTGCGTTCGCACCTGTCCGAGGCCATGCGTCTGGTTGCGGCCGGCGAAGTCATCGCTGTGACGAAGCGCGGCCGGGAGGTGGCTCGCATCCTGCCGCCCACCTCGACGGCGTCTCTGCGCCAACTCCCATCGCTCGCTGAGGAGCGGGCAGCCATGGTCACACATGGGGCAAAGGTCACCACCTCGTCGGTCGTGGCACTGCGTGATGAGGAGCGTGCGTGAGTGGCCTCTACCTCGACACCTCGGTGCTCGTCGCCTACTACACGACGGAAGTCCACTCGGCCCAGGCCGAGGCGGCGATCCTCGCCGCTACGGATCGCGTCGTCAGCCCACTCTGCCTGAGCGAAGCGAATGTCGCGCTGCGGGCGAAGGCCTTCCACGGCAGCATCAGTCTGCCTAATGCCATCACCGTCCGCGATCGATTCCGCGCCCATTACAGCGCCGGGTTCTATCGGATGACGCCGATCGACGAGCGCCATTTCGAGCAAGCCGCCGACCTCGTCTGGCAGCTTGGCTTGGAACTGCGCATGCTGGACGCCCTGCACCTGGTCGCCGCTCAGGCCGCCGGCCTTCACCTAGCCACGGCTGACGAGCGCCTGCGTGATACCGCGCTGGCCGCGAACGTGGTCGTGGTCTGGGCGGGGGCGTAAGGAATAGCGACAGGCGGCGGCACCTGTGCAGGAGCTAGTGTCAGGGGACCAACTTCATCCACGGAACACGGTATCTAGCTGAATGTGAGCGGTGTGCGGTTACTTAGGGTTGGGAGATCGGGGCGATTTCACAAGAAGATGACTGTCCTGACTTGCATTATTAGTCACTGGGGCATAACCCGGAAGGCGCCACACGGCCAGATTGATAAGTCGCCACCCGGCCTTATCAGGATTTCAATCACCTTGAGGCGTCCAATCGGATTGATTTCCGCATGCCCAACAACCGCACCCCAAGTCCTGTCGTCGGCGAAGTAATATTTTGCAATCCATTCGAGGTGGTCGCATACAACGTTGACTTCAAAAAGAGAATCCGCCCCGAACGGCTGCCTTCCCTTGGTATTGCAACCAATGCTGACGCTGCCGTGGGTAAGGTCCGCATGAATTGCGTATTCCAGCGTCGTGCAGCTGATTTCATAGTAAACGGAATGGTCTGCATTTCGTGTGGCTCGATACGCGAAGCCGCCGGCTCGGAGAAATTGATCGAGGGCGTCCATGTTGATGCGTAACGACCAGTATCACCGGGCGGCGGCGGCAATCAAGGCTGTCCAAACAAGCCGTAGTCCGCCGCTCCGGTGGATACGCTAGTTAGGCGGTCGCCTAGTCAGCGCCAAGATCTCTGACGATATGGTCGTCGGGCCGGATATCTCGTTTGAATTGGAGCCTGTCCTTGATGATTTGCCGAACACCGCTTCTGACGCATTCAGAATCAGCGTACTTATCACGAAGTGCGAGCAGAGCAGTGCGTATTTTCGACTTTCTGTCGTATTCCTTTGGAACACATATGAATCCACGAGGAAGAGATGTAATCGTCTTCCTCGTTAGCCTGTATTCGCCTATCGACAAGATATGATCGTCCGGATACGGAATCTCGTTCACTGTCGAAATGAGCGTATCGTACCGGGTACGGTCGAACTTGCCAAGAACATAGTTTTCCAGCGACCTAACGGTCCCATCAAGCTGGGTGTTTTCGTCCAATACCACGATGAATTCATCTTCGAGGTCCATCAATATTTCCGCAATCTCAAGACCCATGGAATTGGACGCCTAACATTAAGGTAAGGGGGAATGTGGCCAAATCAATACCGTGCGCGAGATAAACGTAGATGGCGAATGGAAGGACGATGTAGATTGGAAATGTATTGTCACATTCTGCCATTCAGCGACTGGTTAGGCGATTCATTTTATTGACAGACCACATTTGAGTTCGCCGGTTTTGGGATTATATTCATATACTTTTAGCTCTCTTTCAAATCTTTCCGATTTTGGCTTGCCGTTTGAGATGTAGTACCAAATTGAATCGACCGTACCATGCTTTATTTGATAACTAACTATAATCAGGCCGGCGTCTACTGGCCACATCATCAATTTATTGTTCGGATCATCTGATTCCATATCTAACGTTGGTGTGCCGTCGCCATATGGCTTCATCAAATCTTTAATACCCGACATTGCCATGCCAGGCTTAATAGTCTCATCTGCTGCAACAGCAAATGATGATGAAAGTAATTGAA